>NZ_MKGS01000206.1:0-106114 GCF_002836905.1 Pseudomonas sp. 43NM1
CTTCATCCGCCACCACCGCAAAGCCCCGGCCCTGCTCGCCCGCCCGCGCCGCTTCGATGGCCGCGTTGAGCGCCAGCAGGTTGGTTTGTTCGGCGATGCTTTTGATCACCTCGAGCACCCGGCTGATCGACTGGCTGTCGCTGGCCAATTGATTGATCACCAGCACCGACTGATCAATCTCAGTCGCCAGCGCGGCAATGCTGCCCTGCTGCGATTCGACCAAACCGCGACCGCTGAGCGTTTCGTCATTGACGCTGTGCGCGCTACTGACCGCGGCTGCCGCGCTGCGCGCTACTTCCAGTGAAGTCGCAGACATCTGGTTCATCGCCGTGGCGACCTGCTCGATCTGGCTGCGTTGCCCGGCGACGGCCTGGTTGCTCTGCGCAGAAACGTCCTGCACTTGCCCGGCCTGACGTTCGACTTCGCCGACGGTGCGGCCGACGCGCTCGATCAAGTCATGGATCTTCTTCACCGTGCCGTTGAACACTTCGCCCAACTCGCCCAGCTCATCGCGGCTGTTGGCGTGGAACGTCACGGTCATGTCGCCAGCCGCGACGTTGTCCATCATCGCCCCGAGGTTTTTCAGGGTGGTGCGGGTCGACGCGTAGAAGCCGCCGTAGAGGTAAAAGATCAGCACAAACACCACCGACAACGCCACGGCCTGCAACACCATGTGCGTGCGGTTTTGCTCCAGCCGTTGCTGCAACTGGGTGCCGAGGAATTTCAGGGTCGCTTCGTTGAGCTGGTAGGTCTGCTCCATCAGGCCGCTGACCTGATCGTAAAACGCCGGCCACGGCGCATCGAGCGTGTCGGCCATCACCACTTGTTCTTCGAACAGTTCGCTGGCCTTTTTCAGCGAGGCCTTGCTGGTTTCAGCCTGGGCGGCGAGGGTTTGATTCGCGGCTTTACTGGAGCCCAGCGCGTCTTGCAGTTTCAGCCCGTACTCAGCCTGGAGCTTTTCGATTTGCGCGAGCAATTCATCAAAACGCGTGCTCGATGCCGAATTGAGAAAGCCCTGCCCCAGCGACAACGAACCCATGGCCCGGCCCTCGCCGAGAATCTGCGTGACCGGCGGGGTGACGTTGGTGATCAGCTCACTGAGCTGGCGCATGTCGCTTTGCGTGTCGCGACTGAGGCCGGCCTGACTGGTGATGATCTGACTGAAAATCTGCGCGCTGCCGAGCAGTTTGCCGATCAGCGCACTTTTGCTTTGCAGGGAGTTTTCCGCTTGCTGGGCCTTGAACGCAGCGATCATTTCCTCGCGTTTGGCGTCAAACGCGCTGATCTGCTCGGGGTCGGTGCTCATCGCCGCCAACCCTTGCAAGCGCGCGAGGACGCTCTGCTCCAGCGCGCTGATCTTGCTCTCGACATCACCGGCCTTGCCGGATTGGCCGAGGGTGACGTCGATCTGCACCAGATTGTTCAGGGTTTCCAGGTCGCGGCGCAGGGTCAGGCTGCTGCCCAGCAGGTCGAGGCTTTGCAATTCGATTTGGGTGCCCTGGAATTCACGATAGGAATCGCGCACCAGGTAGAAGTTGGTCACCAGCATCGGCACCAGGAACAGCACGCTGATCAGGCTGAACTTCATGCCGAAGCTCAAGCGGTTCATCAGCGCGACAGCAGGATAGAGCAAGCTCTTCACTGTGAAGTCTCCCTTGGATTTCTTATTTTTATTGGCAGGCGCACAGACACAGCAGATAGCCACTATTGGGCGCCATGTCTGTATAGCTTAAATCGGCGGGAGTTTTTGTAACTTAAGGTTAACGGCAGGATGGCGGGTCCTCACGTCTCAACCGGATTTCTTGTGGCGAGGGGGTTTACCCCCGTTCGGCTGCGCAGCAGTCGCAAATCCTTTGCCCGCAGTCTAATCGTTGATGACTGGGGCGGCTGCGCCACCCAACGGGGGTAAACCCCCTCGCCACACGATCTCCCTGCCGAAAATATCGCTGACTCAGGGCAACACCGTCCAGAGCGCAAACCCGGCATACCAGAGCACTGCCGCGCGCAGCAGCAATTCCCACAGCCGATCGAGGCTGTTGATGCCATCCGGTCCGACCACCGGTGCCGGGATTTCACCGGCGACCAGGCCGACTTTTTCGATCAACTGCGCGGCGCTGATGTTCCAGTTCAGCAGTTCGTGCAGCATCACCCGTCCGACCGCGACAAAGTTGCCGACCAGCGCAAAACTCGCCGCCAGCAAGCGCACCGGCACCCAATCAAAGGCATGCCGCAATTGCGCGGCGCGCTCGACCACTGCCGGGTTCTGCCCGTGCTCCTCGGCGAGGGCGAGCAAGCGATAACTCAGCGCGGCGACCGGGCCCAACAGGAAGTACCAGAAAATCACCGCAAAGAAGCTTTGATAGGCCTGCCACAACAGGTGCGCCTGCACCCGCTCCAGCAATTGCTCGCCATCCTCGGCGCAAATGTCGAGGTCGCGTTTGGCCACGTGCGTCGCGGCTTGCAGGTCTTCGCGACGCCAGGCATCGCGAAATGGCCCGAGCTGGCCGAGCAGATCGCCGCGACCCAAACTGTAAATCACCACCAGCAGATGCACCGGCAGCGCGAGCAAACCGTAAGCCACCGGTTGCAGCACGATCAACAGCAAACCGAGCAGCGCCACCGGCAGCAGTACCAGAATGATCAACACCAGCCACGGATGGTCCTTGAGGCGAGGGCTGGCTTCTAGTTTGTGCAGTTCGCGCAACCAGCCGCCATCATGTTGGAGACGATGGCGCAGGGCCGAGAATTTCTCGATCCAGACCGCCAACAGCAACACCAGAAAACTCATTGTTGTTCCTCTTTTGCCAGGGCGGCGCGGTAGCGTGCCCAGTCGAACGCAGGTCCCGGGTCAGTCTTGCGCCCCGGAGCGATGTCGCTATGCCCGCAAATGCGCTGCGCGGTAATCCCGCTGAAAGCGCTTTGCAGCTGTCGAGTCAGGGTCGTCAGCGCCAAATATTGCGCATCGGTGAACGGCAGATCATCGGTGCCCTCCAGCTCTATACCCACGGAAAAATCATTACAGAATTCCCGCCCCTCGAAGTTCGAGACGCCGGCATGCCAGGCGCGCTCAAGACAGGAGACAAACTGAGTGACGGTGCCGTCACGTTCGATCAGAAAATGCGCAGAAACGCGCAGCTCGGCAATCCCTTCAAAGTAGGGATGCTCGGTGACATCCAGACGATTCTGGAAAAACTCCTGGACCTTGCCGGTGGCGAATTGGGCGGGCGGCAGGCTGATGTTGTGGATCACCAGCAGGGAGATTTCTTCCGAGGGGCGCGCATTGAAGTTGGGTGACGGGCAGATATCAACGCCCTGGCACCAACCGCTCGCGGGGTCCAACTGCATACAGGTTCCTTCAACGACAATCGTGTTGGCGCCCAGTATGCCGCGATAGACCCTCCGCGCGCGATCACTTGGCGTGATTGAGACGGCGCAAGTTGCCGATCACCGATTCCAGCGCCCGATCAAACAGCAGCGTATCGTCCAGCGTGCGCACCGCGCCGCGACGAAACTCCAGCGCCAGCCCGTTACGACTGCGCTCCAGCACTTTCATGCCGGTGCGATTGACGAAAATGTACTTACCGGTGGCATCGATGATCGCCGCCAATTTGCAGCGCAGGGTGTTGTCCTCGTCTTCCTGAAACTCCACCCAACTGCCGACCCGCAATCGCTCGACTTCGAGCAGACCGGCATCGTTAGCCGGCAAGCGCAGCGAAGTCGGGTCAACCGGACCTTCATCAGCGGTGCGCAGGACGATTTCTTCAACCACTTCGACCATCACCGGCGTTTCATTCGCAGGCGCCGACGGTTGCGCCGGGCGCTCGAACAATTGCACGTGCAAGGTTTCCAGTTCGGCGAAGAATTCGCTGGTGGCAAACGGATCGAACGCCGAACTGCTGAGGCCATCGCGCAGCGCTTTAAGCAAACCCGGGACCAGCGACAACAGCCGCAGGTTGGCGTCGGCCTCGTCGTGGCGCTGCACGCTCCAGATCAGTTGCGCCATGGTTTGCACATCGGCCTGCCATTCGACGGACTGGTCGCCATGCTTGAGGCACGTCAGCATCAGCACTTTGCTCCAGGCATTCTGGACAAACGCCACCACTGCTTGCGGCAACAACTTGCCCAGCAGCGCTTCGTTCAATGCTTGCTCGACACGCTGGCGCGCCAGTTCGGTTTTCGCCCGGCCCTCTTCGGCGTCGCGGGTGCGTTGCTCCAGCAGCTCGCTGCGCCGACGCTCATCGCTGGTGAACGCGAGGAAGTCCGCGAGCAACTCGGAGAAAATCGCCGGGTCATCGACAAAGTCGTTCAACAGCCGCTGCACCACTTGCTCGATGCGCAGGTAAAGAGTGTCGCGCTCATGGTCATCACACTCGCCCCAGCCCATGGCTGCGGCGGCGATTTCATTGAGCAGGCGCCGCGCCGGGTGGCTGCTGCGGCTGAAAAAGCTTTTGTCGACGACCGCAACCTTGAGCATCGGAATCTGCAAACGGCCGATCAGCGCTTTGAGCGAATCCGGCAGGTTGCGGTCATCGAGAATGCATTCAAACAGCATCGCGATGAGGTTGATCACGTCTTCATCGGCAACCCCAACCACCCGCGACTTGCCACTTTTGACGCTGACTCGGGTGAGCAATTGTTCGAGCTGATTGCGCAGATCGAAGTCGTCCTGCGCCGCCGGGTCGGGCACGTATTGCTGCAAGTGCGAGAGCAGGCGCATCAGGTCGCGGGTGGAAATCGGTTGCGGCGGCACGCTGGCTTCGAGGGTCGGCGCCACGGTGCCGCGCACGTGAAAGAGTAATTCCTGCAACGCGGCGAACACTTCTTGCACGCTTTCGTCGATGTGCGTGTGGCCAGGCCTGGCACTGGCGTCGGCCGGTTCAGCCTGGGCACTGGCGATCGCGCGATCAGTAGCGCGCCGCGCCGGCGCCGGTTTGAGTTCGGGCAACACGCCCGTGGCGATCAACAGTTGATTGGCTTCGGCGTAGAGCTGATCGGCGCTGCTGAGCACGTAGCGCTCGAACAGTTTGAGGATGATCAACTTGACCTTGATCTCCACGCCCAGATTGCGCCCGGCCTGCAGAAAGTATTCGCAGAGCATCGCCGGGCCCAACGGATTGTGCTGTTCGAGCAGCTCTTTGCCCAACAACACGCTCAGCCGCGTGGTCAGTTGATCGAGGGCAAAACCGTCGCGATTCATCACTTTGCTGACCATCGCCTCCACGGCGACGCTGCGCTCAAGGTCGTCGTTGGGCAGCGGCGCGTCGGGATCAAACGTCAACGTGTGCGTCAGCGGCAGGACTGAGCGGCTGACGTCGTATTGAGTGAGGCTGACAAAGGCCTCGAAGAATAGCTCGAGAAAGCCGCGCTCAATGCTTTTACGCTTGAGGCGCAAATCGCGCATAGCTTCGAAAAAGATGTTCTGCTCGACGTCGTTGCGGGCGCGGTCGGCCATTTCAAACAGGGTGTCGTCGGCGTTATCGAACAGTTCCTGCAAACCATGGCGCAACTGCTGCGCAGCCTTGTCGCGAACCTGAAGCAGAATCACAGGCAGGCGGGCGAGCGGCGAATGATTCGCCTCGGTAGCGGCCTTGTGCAAAGGCACTACATTCCCGTCGTTGTGCATCCAAGCCTCCTGAAACGGTGATTCTTCGGTTCGGTGAAAAAGTTCGTCCGCGCAAGCCTCACAGCCGACGCTCAACGGGGATCAGTGCCACCCGTTGCCCTGTATGAATTGGGAAATCCAGAGCGACGTCAAAGGCATGACGTCAAATACAAGTCGGATTATCGGCAAATCGCGAAGCTTGTGCCAGCGGACTCTCTGGCTCACGTTTAAATAGACGTACCTAACAGACCGTCACTTAAGGTTTTATGCTCACGCGATTCGACCAAATGCAGGTTTCAAAACCAAGTACGTGCCGTGGACGCCTTGGGTTGCTTCGCGTCATGCCCCTATAATCGAGCCACTTTGTTTGTGGAGCCCGTTATGCCGAATCTACGCCTCGCCGATTTGACCGCCGAAATCGAAGCCAACGTGCGCCGTGCGTTGCTCGAAGACATCGGCAGCGGCGACATCACCGCGCAACTGATCCCGGCCGAACGTCTGGCCAAAGCCACCATCATCACCCGCGACGAGGCCGTGCTCAGCGGCACGGCGTGGGTCGATGCGGTTTTTCGGCAACTGGACCCCCGCGTTGCGGTGCACTGGCAGGTGCGCGACGGCGAACGGGTGAAAGCCAATCAGGCGCTGTTTCACCTGGAAGGCCCGGCGCGTTCGCTGCTGACTGGTGAACGCTGCGCGCTGAATTTCCTGCAACTGCTTTCCGGCGTGGCGACTCGCGCACAGTTTCTGGCGGATTTCGTCGCGCAGACTCAGGTGAAGCTGCTCGACACGCGCAAAACCCTGCCCGGCCTGCGGCTGGCGCAGAAATACGCGGTAACCTGCGGCGGCTGCCACAACCACCGGATCGGCTTGTACGATGCGTTCCTGATCAAGGAAAACCACATCGCCGCGTGCGGCGGCATTGAGCAAGCGATCAACGCCGCGCACAAGATTGCGCCGGGTAAACCGGTGGAAATCGAAGTGGAAAGTCTTACGGAATTGAAAGAGGCACTGGCTGCCGGCGCCGACATCATCATGCTCGACGAATTGAGCCTGGATGACATGCGCGAAGCTGTGCGCCTGAACGCCGGCAAGGCAAAACTGGAAGCCAGCGGCGGGATCAACGAAAGCACACTGCTGCCGATCGCCGAAACAGGTGTGGATTACATTTCGATTGGTGCGATGACCAAGGATGTGAAGGCTGTGGACCTGTCGATGCGCTTGAGTTTGTAAACCTGTAGGAGCATGGCTTGCCCGCGATGGCGATTTCGCAATCGCTATCGCGGGCAAGCCATGCTCCTACAAGGTGATCGGCGCAAGAATGTGTCAGACCACCAGATTATTCATCTCGCAGTATTCTTCCCACTCGACGCCCAGCACTTCGGCCGCCTCTTTGTGCAGGACCAGCCGTGCCTCCTCAAACTCTTCAGGAGTCGAGGTGTACTTGAGCGTCAGTTCCCACGGCTGCAAGCCCTGGGATTCCGCTTCATCCTCGAACGCCCACTGGATCTGGTCTTTCTGATCGTCGGCGGGCAGGTCCTTGATCTCTTCAGCTAGCTGCGGACACTCCAGCACGTACTTCTTCAGGGCTTCTTCGTGCCTGGCTTCCTGGGTCAATTCTTTAACAGTCATGTCGTTCTCGCTGATCTGGGGAATGGAAGATGGATCTGGATCATCAAGGATCTCTCTGACGCAAATAACCGCGTAAAGCCCGGTTTGTCTGGCCTTCAGAACCATTCGGGATCATCTGAAAACAGCTTTGTGTCGCTCGTGCGAGTTCCGAATATAGGACCTTTGGCGGACGATTTATATGCATCTTTACATCAAATTCACAAAAAAAGTCCGCCTCCCCCGGCGACAGCTATTTTGTGCGGGGCTCAGGAACAAGTTTCAAAAAGCCGAGTCATAGCGATGTGCCATATCAGGCACTCCATAAGGAACTCAGGTGATGCGCAATTTCCCCAAGCTTTCGTCCACCCTGTTTGCAACTGGCATGGCTGCCCTTTTCCTCGGTAACGTCGCGCTGCCGAATACGGCGCAGGCGATCGAGCTGAGCTCCGACAGCAAGTCTTACACCGACACGGTCGTGGCGCTGCACGAGAAGAACGGCAAGAAAGTACTGGTCGATACGCGCTTCAACGCCGACACGCTCTCCGAGATGCGCGACACCGTAAAATCCAACACTGACCAAATCGACAAGCTGAAGAAGACCGTCAGTGAACAAACCACCCTCATCGAAGACCTGCGGCGCGCTACCGGGACAAGCAACGGTCCGAGCAGTGATGAAATCACCAAGCTCAAGCGCACCGTCGAGGAGCAGGACAAAGAGCTGAAGAAACTCAACAGCCAACTGGAAGACATGAAGAAAGCCAACGGTTCGAGTTCCAGCTCAAGCTCCAGCGAAGTCAGTGACCTCAAGCGCAAAACCAGCGAACAGGATAACGAGCTGAAAAAACTTGCCAGCCAGGTTGAAGACCTCAAGCGCAGCGCCGGGTCGAGCTCCAGCTCAAGTTCCAGTGATATGTCGAGTCTGAAGCGGGAAATGAGTGATCAGAACAGTCAGATGGACCAACTGAAGCGCTCCATCGAGGAAGTGCGAAGCAAGGTGAAGTAACAACAGGAGTGGTGCCCGAGACAGGAATCGAACCTGCGACCTTCGCGTTACGAGTGCGCTGCTCTACCGGCTGAGCTACACGGGCGGTGAGCTAAACCTAGCATCGCGATTGCAGGCCGGCAAATATCCAGGGCACTTTCGCGCACACAGCAAAACGCCCCGAACCAGTCGGGGCGTTTTGTTATTCAGCGGTCAAGCGCGGGGGTGATTAAACGCCCGATGCCTTGGCTGCTGCTACGTCTTTGATCGACAGCTTGATACGGCCGCGGTTGTCCACGTCCAGTACCAGTACTTCTACTTCCTGGCCTTCTTTCAGGATGTCGGTCACTTTCTCAACGCGAGCATCGCTCAACATCGAGATGTGAACCAGACCGTCCTTGCCAGGCAGGATGTTGACGAATGCGCCGAAGTCGACGATGCGCTCAACCTTGCCGACGTAGATCTTGCCGATTTCAGCTTCTGCGGTGATGCCCAGAACGCGTTGACGTGCTGCTTCAGCCGCTTCCTTGGTTTCGCCGAAGATCTTGATCGAACCGTCGTCTTCGATGTCGATCGAAGCTTTGGTTTCTTCGCAGATCGCACGAATGGTTGCGCCACCTTTACCGATAACATCACGGATTTTGTCGGTGTCGATTTTCATCGCGATCATGGTCGGAGCATTTTCCGACAGTTCGGTACGGGACTGACCAATGATCTGGTTCATCTGACCGAGGATGTTCAGGCGCGCGTCCAGGGCTTGGCCCAGAGCGATTTCCATGATTTCTTCGGTGATGCCTTTGATCTTGATGTCCATCTGCAGCGCGGTAACACCTTTGGCGGTACCGGCTACTTTGAAGTCCATGTCGCCGAGGTGATCTTCGTCGCCGAGGATGTCGGTCAGGATGGCGAACTTCTCGCCTTCTTTAACCAGACCCATGGCGATACCGGCAACCGGTGCCTTCATCGGAACGCCGGCATCCATCAGGGCCAGGGAAGCGCCGCAGACCGAAGCCATCGAGCTCGAACCGTTGGATTCGGTGATTTCCGATACAACACGGATGGTGTACGGGAACACGTCGGCAGCAGGCAGCATGGCAGCAATCGAACGACGGGCCAGACGGCCGTGACCGATTTCGCGACGACCAGCGCCACCCATGCGACCACATTCACCTACCGAGAACGGCGGGAAGTTGTAGTGCAGCATGAACGGGTCTTTTTTCTCGCCTTCCAGGGTGTCCAGCAGTTGTGCGTCACGGGCGGTGCCCAGTGTTGCAACGACCAGAGCCTGAGTTTCGCCACGGGTGAACAGCGCCGAACCGTGGGTCTTTGGCAGAACACCGACTTCGATGTTCAAAGGACGGACAGTTTTGGTGTCGCGACCGTCGATACGTGGCTTGCCGTTAACGATGTTCTCGCGAACGGTGCGGTATTCGATTTCGCCGAACGCCGCTTTGACTTCAGCGGAAGTCGGTTGGCCTTCTTCACCGGACAGCTTGGCGACGACCTGATCCTTCAACTCACCCAGGCGAGCGTAACGGTCGGCCTTGATGGTGATGGTGTAAGCCTGGGAGATTGCGTCGCCGAACTCGGCGCGGATAGCACCCAGCAGAGCGGTAGCTTCTGGCTGTGGAGCCCAGGTCCAGGTTGGCTTGGCAGCTTCAGCGGCCAGTTCCTTGACGGCGTTGATCACTACCTGGAACTCGTCGTGAGCAAACAGTACCGCGCCCAGCATCTGGTCTTCGGTCAGCTCTTTGGCTTCCGATTCAACCATCAACACGGCTTCCGACGTACCGGCAACGACCATGTCCAGGCTCGAAGCTTTCTGCTGTTCGTAAGTCGGGTTCAGCAGGTAGCCGGTGCTTTCGTGGAACGCAACGCGGGCAGCGCCGATCGGGCCATCGAAAGGAATACCGGAGATTGCCAGGGCAGCCGAGGTACCGATCATCGCAGCGATGTCCGGATCGGTCTTTTTGCTGGTGGAAACGACGGTGCAGACAACCTGCACTTCGTTCATGAAGCCTTCTGGGAACAGCGGACGGATCGGACGGTCGATCAGTCGGGAAGTCAGGGTTTCTTTCTCGGAAGGACGGCCTTCACGCTTGAAGAAACCGCCAGGGATCTTACCGGCAGCGTAAGTCTTTTCCTGGTAGTGAACGGAAAGAGGGAAAAAGCCTTTGCCTGGATCGGCTTGCTTGGCACCAACGACAGTCACCAACACGCTGACGTCGTCGTCAACGGTGACCAATACTGCGCCGGAGGCCTGACGGGCGATACGGCCAGTCTCGAGGGTAACGGTCGACTGACCGAACTGGAATTTTTTGATTACCGGGTTCACGGTGTCCTACCTTCTTTGTGGCTCTTGGGGAACTTGTCTTCTTGCGAAATTCTTGGGCAATGTCGGGAATCGGCCCAACGCCTGTCCAGGGTAAAACGTGTATCCAGATAAAACTTGAGGCTGGGAGCCTGCCATGTGCCTGCGGGAAACCCGCTGACACACAGCAAACAACCAACCTCTAGCGCAATCGCTTATTAGCGACGCAGACCCAGGCGACCGATCAGAGCCTGATAACGACCCAGATCCTTGCCTTTCAGGTAATCCAGCAGCTTGCGACGCTGGTTTACCATGCGGATCAGACCACGACGGGAGTGGTGATCTTTACCGTTGGCCTTGAAGTGACCTTGCAGCTTGTTGATGTTGTGGGTCAGCAGTGCAACTTGCACTTCTGGCGAACCAGTGTCACCAACAGCTTGCTGGTAGTCAGCAACGATTTGAGCTTTTTCTTGAACGTCGAGAGCCATGAGGCAATCCTTTTATCAGGAAACTGTTTCAGAGAAACAGCTTCAACAGGCCAGGGACAAATCCCTGTATCTATAAATGAGTAGTGACCATGCCTGTTAACAGCCACCCTCGCCAACCTGCTGTTACACAGGCTGGTTTCGGTCATTCCGACCGAATCAGTCGACGCGGCGCTATGCGCCCGTCTTCGCTCACTTCACCGATACCGATGAAACGACCGTTGTGATCCTGTACCCGTACCATGCCGAACTTCGGTGCATCCGGGGCGCGTACCGGCTGGCCGTTAAGCCAGTAGAACGAGCTGTGCTCCGAGAACTGCAACAACGGCCAATCCAGCAGGCCGCTGTCCGATGGCATCAGGAAACGGTCGACCGCTTCGTTGCCGCCTTCGGCATGTACCGCTTCCAACTCTTCAAGCGTGACCGTCTGCGCCAGCGTGAAAGGCCCGGCCTGGGTACGTCGCAATTCTGCAACGTAAGCGCCACAACCGAGTTGCTCACCAATATCCTCCACCAGGGTGCGGATATAGGTGCCTTTGCTGCAATCCACCGCAAGCCGCGCAGTATCACCCTCAAAGGCCAGCAATTCCAAGCGCGCAATAGTAACAGAACGCGGTTCACGCTCCACTACTTCGCCTGCACGCGCCAGCTTGTACAGCGGCTGGCCATCACGCTTGAGCGCCGAGTACATCGGCGGTATCTGACTGATTTGCCCACGAAAACCGGGCAAGGCAGCTTCGACATCGGCGCGACCAACGGTCACCGGGCGCTCCTGCAAAACCTCACCTTCGGCATCCGCCGTGGTGGTGGTCTTGCCCAGTTGCGCCAAGGTTTCATAGGCCTTATCAGAATCGAGCAGGTACTGCGAAAACTTGGTGGCCTCGCCGAAGCACAACGGCAGCACGCCGGTGGCCAGCGGATCGAGACTGCCGGTGTGCCCGGCCTTCTCGGCGTTCAGCAACCAGCGAACCTTCTGCAACGCCGCGTTGGAGGTGAACCCCAACGGTTTGTCGAGCAGGATGATGCCGCTGACGTTACGACGGATACGTTTGACCTGAGCCACCGATTACTCCTTGGCGTCTTCGGGTTCAGCCGCTACCGGGTGCTGATTGTCTTCAGCCACCGCACGCTCGATCAGGGCCGACAGGTGCGCGCCACGCACGACGCTTTCGTCGTAGTGGAAGTGCAACTGCGGAACGCTGCGCAACTTCATTTCGCGAGCCAACTGCATACGCAGGAAACCGGCGGCGGAGTTGAGCACTTTGATGCTTTGCGCGATATCTTCGGCGCTGTCCTGCCCCATCACGGTGATGAAAATCTTGGCGTGACCGACGTCACGACTGACTTCAACAGCGGTAATGGTGACCAGGCCGACGCGCGGGTCTTTGACTTCACGACGGATCAGCTGTGCCAGCTCACGCTGCATCTGATCGCCGATACGTTGGGTACGGCTGTATTCTTTTGCCATGTCTTGTTACCTGTTACTGCCTCACGGTGAAACCCGTGGGGTCTGAAAGCGGCAAACGCCCGGCCTGACAAAAGCCAGACCGGGCGTTGCGTTTAGAGTCCTGACGCTGTGCCGCGCATTTGCATGCAGCGGCTCATCGTGGCCCTTGAAGTGCGCGAGTTAGAGGCTGCGAGCAACCTGAACCTTCTCGTAAACTTCGATCTTGTCGCCAGGCTTGACGTCGTTGTAGCTCTTGACGCCAATACCGCATTCCATGCCGGCACGTACTTCGGAAGCGTCATCCTTGAAGCGGCGCAGGGATTCCAGCTCGCCTTCGAAGATAACGATGTCTTCACGCAGTACACGGATTGGACGGTTACGGTGAACAACACCTTCGATAACCATGCAACCGGCGATCGCGCCAAACTTCGGCGAGCGGAACACGTCACGCACTTCAGCGATACCCAGGATGTTCTCGCGAACATCGCTGCCCAACATACCGGTGAGGGCTTTCTTGACGTCTTCGATGATGTCGTAGATCACGTTGTAGTAACGCATATCCAGGCCTTCCTGCTCGACGATCTTGCGAGCGCCAGCATCGGCACGCACGTTGAAGCCGAACAGTACAGCGTTGGAAGCCAGTGCCAGGTTGGCGTCGGATTCGGTGATACCACCGACACCGCCACCGACAACACGCACTTGCACTTCGTCGTTACCCAGGCCATTCAAGGCGCCGTTCAACGCTTCCAGCGAACCACGGACGTCAGATTTGAGGACGATGTTAAGCGTCTTCTTCTCTGCCTGGCCCATGTTCTCGAAGATGTTTTCAAGCTTGCCGGCGTGAGCACGGGCCAGTTTGACTTCGCGGAACTTGCCTTGACGGAACAGAGCCACTTCACGGGCTTTCTTCTCGTCCGACAGCACGCTCATCTCGTCGCCAGCGTCCGGAGTACCGTCCAGGCCGAGGATCTCGACAGGGATGGAAGGACCGGCTTCTTTGATTGGCTTGCCGTTCTCGTCGAGCATGGCACGTACACGGCCGTAGTTCGAACCGACCAGAACCATGTCGCCTTGGCGCAGGGTACCATCTTGAACCAGAACGGTAGCTACCGGGCCACGGCCCTTGTCGAGACGCGATTCAACTACAACACCACGGCCAGGAGCGGAAGGCGTCGCCTTCAATTCCAGAACTTCGGCTTGCAGCAGAACAGCTTCGAGCAACTCGTCCACGCCAGTACCGACTTTCGCCGAAACCGATACGAACGGGGTGTCGCCGCCCCACTCTTCCGAGGTCACACCGTGAACCGACAGTTCGCTACGGATGCGATCGAGATCGGCGCCCGGCTTGTCGATTTTGTTCACGGCTACTACCAGAGGAACACCGGCAGCCTTGGCGTGCTGGACAGCTTCAATGGTCTGCGGCATTACGCCGTCGTCCGCTGCAACTACCAGGATCACGATGTCGGTCGCCTTGGCACCACGGGCACGCATTGCGGTAAACGCGGCGTGACCCGGGGTGTCGAGGAAGGTGACCATGCCGCGTTCGGTTTCAACGTGGTACGCACCGATGTGCTGGGTGATACCGCCGGCTTCGCCTGCAGCTACCTTGGCACGACGGATATAGTCGAGCAGCGAGGTTTTACCGTGGTCAACGTGGCCCATTACGGTCACAACTGGCGCGCGGGAGAACGTCTCGCCTTCAAACTTCAGGGACTCGGCCAGGGAATCTTCCAGGGCGGTGTCGCTGACCAGGGTCACTTTGTGGCCCAGTTCTTCGGCTACCAGTTGAGCAGTTTCCTGATCAAGCACCTGGTTGATGGTCGCTGGAGTACCCAGTTTGAACATGAACTTGATGATTTCAGCAGCCTTGACCGACATCTGCTGGGCGAGATCGCCAACAGTGATGGTCTCGCCGATCTGCACATCACGCACGACAGGGCCGGTTGGGCTCTGGAAACCGTGAGCGTTGCGCTTCTTCAGCTTGGCCTTGCCGCGACCACCACGACGGAAGCCATCGCTTTCTTCGTCGGTAGTGCGTGGCGCAACACGTGGAGCAGGCGCTTTTTCTTTGACCGAAGCACGATGCGGAGCGTTTTTGCGCTCGCCATCGCCACCGCCGCTACGACGATTGTTATCGTCAGCGCGTGGTTTGTCCGGACGACGCTGATCGATCGGCTTACGGTCGGCAGAAGGAGCCGGTGCAGCAGCCGGAACCGGAGCGCTTTCGCGAACAGGTTCGGCGGCCGCAGCAGGCGCTGCGACAGCATCGTTATTAGCGTTTTGCGCAGTTGCAGGCTGGCGACGTGCTTCTTCTTCGGCGCGACGCTTGGCTTCTTCTTCAGCCTTCTGACGAGCAGCATTGTCTACTGCGCGACGTTCATCCAGTTCACGTTTGCGCTCGGCTTCGATTTCTTCCGGGCTGCGTTGTACGAAAACTTTCTTCTTACGGACTTCAACGCTGATGCTTTTACTACCAGCAACACGCAGGGTGCTGGTGGTTTTACGCTGCAGTGTAATCTTGCGTGGTTCTTCCACTTTCGCCTTGTGACTGCTTTTCAAGTGAGTCAGCAAAGATTGCTTCTCACTGTCAGTCACATGTTCTTCGGCGGCGGTGTGCGGCAGACCTGCCTCACGCATCTGCTGCAACAGGCGCTCTACCGGTGTTTTGACCTCATCGGCCAGTTGTTTCACCGTGACTTGCGTCATGCACTTCTCTCCTCAGGCCGCGCCTAATTACTCGAACCAGTGGGCTCGGGCGGCCATGATCAACTTGCCGGCACGATCATCGTCAATGCCGTCGATGTCGAGCAGGTCGTCAATAGACTGCTCGGCCAGGTCTTCGCGGGTAATTACGCCGCGCACCGCCAGTTCCATCGCCAAATCCTTGTCCATACCCTCAAGCGAGAGCAGGTCTTCGGCCGGATGGGCGTCTGCCAGCTTTTCCTCAGTAGCGATGGCTTTGGTCAACAAACGATCCTTGGCGCGAGCGCGAAGCTCGTTGACGGTTTCTTCGTCAAAGCCGTCGATGTTGAGCATTTCTTCCAACGGTACGTAGGCAATCTCTTCCAGGCTGGTGAAGCCTTCATCTACCAGCACCTGTGCCAGATCTTCGTCGACTTCCAGCTCGTCGATGAAGTTGCGCAGGATGTCGCCGGTTTCTGCTTGCTGCTTAGCCTGGATGTCCGATTCGGTCATCACGTTCAGGGTCCAGCCAGTCAACTGGCTAGCCAGACGCACGTTCTGACCACCGCGACCGATGGCCTGAGCCAGATTGTCTGCGCCAACGGCGATGTCCATTGCATGGGCATCTTCGTCAACGATAATTGCCGCCACTTCAGCCGGCGACATTGCATTGATCACGAACTGCGCCGGGTTATCGTCCCACAGGACGATGTCGACACGTTCACCGCCCAACTCGCCCGACACTGCCTGGACGCGCGAACCGCGCATACCAATGCAAGCGCCTTGCGGATCGATGCGTTTGTCCTTGGAACGGACAGCGATCTTGGCACGCGAACCCGGGTCACGGGAGGCAGCCATTACTTCGATCAGGCCTTCAGCGATTTCCGGCACTTCGATGCGGAACAACTCGATCAGCATTTCCGGCGCGGTACGCGACAGGATCAGCTGCGGGCCGCGGTTCTCGGTGCGGATTTCCTTGAGCAGCGCGCGCAAACGCACGCCGACACGGAAGGTTTCGCGCGAAATGATGTCTTCACGAGCCAGCAACGCTTCAGCGTTGTTGCCCAGATCGACGATCACGTTGTCGCGAGTCACTTTCTTCACGGTGCCGGAGATGATTTCACCCAGGCGTTCGCGGTAAGCGTCGACAACTTGTGCGCGCTCGGCTTCGCGTACTTTTTGCACAATGACTTGCTTGGCAGTCTGTGCAGCAATACGGCCGAACTCGATGGATTCGATTTTTTCTTCGACTACCTCACCAACCTGAGCACCAGGATGCGTTTCTGCAACCTTGCTCGGCCAGGTTTCGATGGCCGGATCGTCAAGATCTGCTTCTTCGACGACCGTCCAGCGACGGAATGTCTCGTAAGCACCGGTGTGGCGATTGATTTCCACACGCAGATCGACTTCGTCCTCGAAACGTTTTTTGGTAGCAGTGGCCAGAGCCAGCTCCAGCGCTTCAAAAATTACGTTTGCCGGTACGCCCTTTTCATTGGATACCGACTCAACAACCAGCAGTACTTCTTTGCTCATCGTACGCCTCGCCTTTCGCAAGCCATTGGATCCGCGGGATCCGCGTCTCAGTCAAAACTGGGAATAATGTTGGCCTTGTCGATCATATCGATCGGCAACAGAAACTCGTGGTCTTCAACCTGCACCACGACGTCCTGCTCTTCTACACCGCGCAGAAGGCCCTGAAAGTTGCGTCGGCCTTCGAAAGGCGAGCGCAGCTTGATCTTCACTTGTTCACCGGCAAATTTTGCAAACTGCTCAATAGTGAACAGTGGGCGTTCCATGCCAGGCGAGGAAACTTCAAGGGTGTACTCAACGGTGATCGGATCTTCAACATCCAGGACACCGCTGATCTGGCGGCTGACGATGGCACAATCGTCCACCAGCACGCCGCCTTCTTTATCGATATAAACGCGCAACATTGAGTGGCGACCTTGAGCCGAAAACTCAATACCCCAGCATTCATAGCCTAGGGCCACGACCACCGGGGCCAGCAAGGCCTGCAACTCTTCTAGCTTGCTCGACACCTGAACCCCCTCGTGCATGTATGTGCATGCTATGCAAAATAAAAAAATGGGCGAAACGCCCATCCTTGAAACGCCGTCGAACAGCGGCGTTGAAAGTGTCCAGCTAACAAAAAGCCCCTTAAAAGGGGCTCCTGAAACTGGTTGCGGGGGCCGGATTTGAACCGACGACCTTCGGGTTATGAGCCCGACGAGCTACCAGACTGCTCCACCCCGCGACAAAGCTGGGGCGGAAGTATACGACCGATCCCTGACAGGGTCAATGTAACCTTCCACCTACAAGAAAGCCCGCAACAGCGGGCTCTCCTGATAATTGGTACCGAGAAGGGGACTCGAACCCCTACACCCTATGGGCACAACCACCTCAAGGTTGCGTGTCTACCAATTCCACCACCTCGGCAATACTACGTTTGAAACCCTACTTCTTACTTCTGCTCTTGAGCTGGAGGTACGTCAGTCGCTGGAGTAGCCGACTTTTGCTCTTGAAGCACCGGGACATCATCAGAAGCCGGTTGTTGCTTTGGAACTTCCAACACTGCCGGGTTTGGCAAACCTACTTGAGTCAGCTCTTGAGCTTTCTCTTTAGCAAAGTAACCTAACCCTAAGCTGGTTATGAAGAAACCGGCGGCAAGTATAGCAGTAAACTTACTAAGAAAGGTAGAGGAACCTTGGCTTCCGAACACAGTATTTGAAGCACCTGCTCCGAAAGACGCGCCAGCGTCCGCACCCTTACCCTGCTGCAGCAATACCAGAGCAACTACGCCCAATGCACCCAGCAGATGAAAAACGACTACGACTGTTTCCAGCATTTTTTCAGTTTCCCGCGGCGCGACAAATCGCACCGAACTCATCTGCATTCAGGGAAGCTCCACCAATGAGCCCCCCATCGATATCCGGCATGCCGAACAGTTCGACCGCATTGGCCGCCTTCACGCTGCCGCCGTATAGAAGCCGCACACCTTGCGCGACCTCAGAATTCTCTGCCGCCAACTGAGCGCGAATGGCTGCGTGCACATCCTGCGCCTGTTGCGGCGAAGCAGTCAGCCCGGTGCCAATGGCCCAGACCGGCTCGTAAGCAATTACTGCGTTTGCAAATACACCGACACCCAGCTCCTCGATGATGCTGCCCAGCTGACGCCCGACAACCTCAAGAGTTTTTCCAGCTTCGCGCTGCTCAAGGGTTTCCCCTATGCACAACACCGGAATCAAGCCACATGCCTGTGCTGCTGCGAACTTGCGAATGAGTGTTTCATCATTCTCGCCGATGATCTGGCGACGTTCGGAGTGGCCCACAAGTACCAGTGAGCAACCCTCTTCAGCCAGCTGACTCGGTGCAACTTCACCGGTCAACGCACCTTGTTTGGATTCCACCGCAGCGTTCTGCGCGCCGACCTTGATCGACTTGCCTTCCAAACCATCAATCACTTGATTGATATGCAGAAAAGACGGGAATACCGCTACTTCAACACCGCTCGGCAAGGCCAGGTTACCCAGCCCGTTGATCAGCTCAGCGACGCTGGCGCGGGTACCGTGCATCTTCCAGTTACCAGCTACCATAGGGCGACGCATGCTGTACCTCGTCGGTCAAAGTGGGCGCAGATGTTACCCAACACAATGAAGGCTGGCAAGCCGAATTCAGGCAGAAACTTCACTTACCAGTTTTGCCAGCTCTTCGGCGTAACCACGAACCTGTGTTTCGTCCTCGCCTTCGACCATGACGCGCACCAATGGCTCGGTCCCGGACTTGCGCAACAACACGCGTCCGCGCCCCGCCATCGCCTGGGTAACGCGCTCGCTGGCTTCCTTGACCGCCGGGTGATCCAGAGGGCTCGCACCGCCACCGAAACGCACGTTGATCAGCACTTGCGGGCACTTGCGCAGCGCTTGACGTGCCTGGGCCAGTCCTTCGCTACGACGCTTGAGCGCCATCAACACCTGCAGCGCCGCGATAATCGCGTCACCGGTAGTCGTGTGATTGAAGCAAACGATATGCCCGGAGTTCTCGCCACCGACCAGCCAATTGCGCTCCAGCAGATCAGCGATCACGTAACGGTCACCGACATTGGCGCGCACGAAAGGAATCGCCAGATCCGCCAGGGCAAGCTCAAGCCCGAGGTTGCTCATCAGGGTGCCGACAACGCCGCCCTGCAGTTTTTCACGCTCATGCAGATCGCGAGCAATGATAAACAGCAGCTCGTCACCATCGACGATAGCGCCAGTGTGATCAACCATCAGCACCCGATCGCCATCACCGTCGAAGGCAATACCCAGGTCAGCGTGCTCGGCCAAAACCGCCGCTTGCAGTTGACCCATGTGGGTCGAGCCGCAGTTGTCGTTGATGTTCAGGCCATTCGGCTGAGCCGAGAGCACAACCACTTCGGCGCCCAACTCACGGAACACGCTAGGGGCCACTTTGTAGGTGGCACCGTGGGCGCAGTCGATGACGATTTTCAGACCGGCGAAATTGGTGCCGGTCGGTACGCTGCTTTTGCAGAATTCAATGTAACGACCCGACGCGTCGTTGATCCGCGATACCTTGCCGATCTTGCTCGACTCGACCACGGTCATCGGGGTGTCGAGCAGCTCTTCGATCATCAGCTCGACTTCATCAGGAAGCTTGGTGCCCTTCCCGGAGAAAAACTTGATGCCGTTGTCATCGTGCGGATTGTGCGAAGCACTGATCACGATGCCGGCTTCGGCATGGAAAGTCCGGGTCAGGTAAGCGATCGCCGGGGTCGGCATCGGGCCCAGCAGCATCACATCGGCACCGGCCGACGTCAGCCCGGCCTCCAGCGCCGATTCAAACATGTACCCGGAGATGCGCGTGTCCTTGCCTACCAGAACTTTGCACGCCCCCATCTTGCGGAACGCCATACCGGCGGCCCAGCCAAGCTTGAGCATGAAGTCCGGGGTGATCGGATACTCGCCGACCCGACCACGAATGCCGTCGGTACCAAAATATTTCTTAGTCATAAGTGCTCCATCATTCTTATTCGGCTGATTCCACTGCGGCGATCATCCGCACTACATCGACGGTTTCGGCGACATCATGGACGCGCAATATACGCGCACCCTTGGCCGAAGCCAGCGCGGCGAGTGCCAAACCGCCAAAAAGGCGCTCCCCAACCGGGCGATTCAACGCCAGACCTATCATGCTTTTTCGCGAAACCCCGACCAACAGGGGCCGCCCCAAGGCATGCAGGGCTTCCATATGTTTGAACAAGCTTAGATTGTGTTGCAGGGTTTTTGCGAAGCCAAATCCCGGATCGAGGATGATCCGCTCAGCAGGAATTCCCACCGAAGCGCACTGCGCCATGCGCTCGGAAAGGAAGTCGCCGACCTCTTTGGTCACGTCGTGATAATGAGGATTATCCTGCATGTCGCCCGGCTCGCCGAGCATATGCATCAGACACACCGGCAGCCCAGTGGCCGCCGCTGCATCCAGTGCACCGTCGCGCCGCAACGAGCGCACATCATTGATCAAGCCTGCCCCCAGTCGTGCGGTTTCGCGCATGACTGCCGGCGTGGAAGTATCAACCGAGATGATCACGTCCAGCTCACGATTGATCCGTTCGACGATCGGCGCTACGCGCTCAAGCTCCTCGAGCGGGGAAACCGCTCGGGCGCCCGGCCGGGTCGATTCGCCACCGACATCAATCAGCGTCGCACCGGCCAGCACCATGGCCTCGGCGTGCCGCATCGCAGCATCGAGCTGGCTGTAGCGACCGCCATCGGAAAAGGAATCAGGGGTGACGTTGAGAATGCCCATGACATGCGTATGGGCCAAATCAAGAACCCGGTTGCCGCAAGGCAACCGGGTCAGGGACTGAACAGAAGTCATTTCAAACCTTAAACGTCAGCAGCTGGGCCGCCGATAGGTGTTTCCGGACGTGGTTCCGGCGCGACCGGAGTCGTTCCGGTAGGACCAGCACCGCCACCCGACCAATCACGCGGCTCGCGCGGCGTGCGACCGGCCATGATGTCGTCGATCTGATCAGCATCGATCGTCTCGTACTTCATCAGCGCGTCGGCCATGGCGTCGAGCTTGTCGCGGTTGTCCGTAAGGATCTGTTTGGCCGTGCCGTAGCACTGGTCAATGATGCTGCGCACTTCGGAGTCGATCAGCTTGGCTGTCTCACCGGAGAAGCTTGCACTCTGACCACCGCCGCCGCGACCGAGGAATACTTCACCCTCTTCTTCGGCATACATCAACGGACCGAGTTTTTCCGACAGGCCCCACTTGGTCACCATGTTCCGTGCAATCTGGCTGGCACGCATGATGTCGTTCGATGCACCCGTGGTGACACCGTCGAAGCCCAAGGTCATTTCTTCAGCGATACGGCCGCCGTACAACGAGCAGATCTGGCTGATCAGTGCGCGCTTGGACAGGCTGTAGCGATCTTCTTCCGGGAGGAACATGGTCACACCCAGCGCACGACCGCGCGGGATGATCGACACCTTGTAGACCGGATCATGCTCAGGCACGACGCGACCAACAATGGCGTGGCCAGCCTCGTGGTAAGCAGTGTTCTGCTTTTCTTTCTCGGACATGACCATCGATTTGCGCTCGGCGCCCATCATGATCTTGTCTTTGGCCAGTTCGAACTCTTTCATTTCAACGATGCGCTTGCCGGTACGGGCAGCAAACAACGACGCTTCGTTGACCAGGTTGGCCAAGTCAGCACCGGAGAAGCCCGGAGTACCACGAGCGATCACTGCCGGAGCAACGTCGTCACCCATTGGCACTTTACGCATGTGAACCTTGAGGATCTGCTCGCGACCACGAATGTCCGGCAGCCCCACGACGACCTGACGGTCGAAACGGCCTGGACGCAGCAAGGCTGGGTCGAGTACGTCCGGACGGTTGGTTGCAGCGATGACGATGATGCCGTCATTCATTTCGAAGCCGTCCATCTCTACCAGCAACTGGTTGAGAGTCTGTTCACGCTCATCGTGACCGCCACCCATGCCAGCGCCACGATGGCGGCCGACGGCGTCGATTTCATCGATGAAGATGATGCAAGGTGCGTGCTTCTTGGCTTGCTCGAACATGTCGCGGACACGGCTCGCACCGACGCCGACGAACATTTCAACGAAATCAGAACCGGAGATGGTGAAGAACGGCACTTTCGCTTCGCCGGCAATTGCCTTGGCGAGCAAGGTTTTACCGGTACCCGGAGGACCAACCATCAGCACACCGCGAGGAATGCGGCCACCCAGACGCTGGAACTTGCCCGGATCGCGCAGGAACTCGACCAGTTCGCCAACTTCTTCTTTGGCTTCGTCGCAACCGGCGACGTCACCCAAAGTAGTTTTTACCTGATCTTCGGAGAGCAGGCGCGCCTTGCTCTTGCCGAAGCTCATCGGCCCGCCCTTGCCACCGGCACCGCCCTGCATCTGCCGCATGAAGAACATGAAGACGGCGATGATCACCAGGATCGGGAAGCTTGCGACCAGGAGTTGAGTCCAGATGCTTTGCTGTTCTGGCTGCTTGCCTTCGACTACAACGTGGTTGTCCACGAGGTCGCCGATCAGGCCATTGTCCTGGATTGCCGGACGAATGGTCTTGAAGCTGTCGCCATCATTGCGCTTGCCGGTAATCACATAGCCATCAACCGCTACGCGCTCGACCTTGCCATCCTTGACCTGCTGGATGAAGTCGGAATAGTTGAGGGTCTGCGGCTCGTTAGGGCTGGAGAAGTTGTTCATCACAGTCACGAGGACTGCCGCGATGATCAACCACAGGATCAGATTCTTTGCCATATCGTTCAATTAACTACCCTCTGAAGCAAGCTCCGCTACTGGCGCGCGCTTCGCATGATATTCACCGGCCTAACTTACTACATTACGAACGGCTCTGGCAGGCGCCGTCTGTAACCCTTTGTGAAACACTTTCTACACAATATTCGCTATTGCCCGCAGGACGAAATATGAAAAACCTATCGACCTGCTCATAAACCTCGACTTACTCACTGCTGCCGCGGTAGCCCCAAGCCAGCATGTATTGCTCGCGGGAACTGCCACGGGAAGAGTCCGGCTTGATCATCTGGACCTTGTCGAATTTCCGACGAGCGTCCTTCACGTAAGCATCAAACCCTTCGCCCTGAAACACCTTGATCACGAAATTACCACCCGTCTTGAGTATCCGAGTCGCCAGATCAAGCGCCAGTTCACATAGAAACATGGCTTTTGGCATATCTACTTCAGGCGTACCACTCATATTGGGGGCCATATCGGAAATCACAAGGTCCACCTGCGAATTACCCACGGCTTCCAGGATCTGCGCGAGCACTTCGTCCTGGGTGAAATCACCCTGGATGAAAGTCACGTCCGGAATGCTGTCCATCTCGAGGATGTCCGAGGCGATCAGACGCCCCTGACCACCGATCAGTCGACTTGTGACCTGCGACCAGCCGCCGGGCGCCGCTCCCAGATCGACAACGCTCATGCCCGGACGGATCAGTTTGTACTTCTCCTGGACCTCCAGAAGCTTGTAACTCGCACGCGAGCGGTAACCATCCTTCTGCGCCTGCTTCACATAGGGATCATTGACATGTCTTTGCAGCCATTTAAGGCTTGTCTTGGAACGGGCCACGGGCCACCTCGAAAATAAAACGGGTCGTGATTAACTGGGCGGTCCCGGACTCGCTCGGGTAAACTGGCCGCCGCTTTTTACAAGATCAGACGCAGGGGTCAGATTATGCCGCTCACTCAAGAGCAGAAGAAACAGTACAAATCCATTGGCCACCATCTGAAACCAGTTTTGACTGTGGCCGACAACGGTTTGACTGAAGGTGTGTTAGCCGAACTTGAACGCGCATTGGCGGATCACGAGCTGATTAAAATCAAGCTCAACATCCTCGATCGCGAGTCGCGCCTGGCGAACATTGCAGAACTGTGCAAGGTCGGCAAAGCGGACCTGGTTCAGGTCATCGGCAAGATGGCACTGATTTACCGCAAGAACTTCAGCGTCAACAAGCAGCTGTCGAACGTCCATCGCTTCAAGTGATGGCAAGGGTCAAGGGTGTGCTTCGCGCACCCTGCCGCTCCATCCAGGCACTGGTTGCAACACCAGCACCAGCCCGGAAAACCCCAGCACCAGAAAACTGAACGCCTCCCAGCGCACCGCATCCGGCCAGTTCAGGCGTACGACACAAAACATCGCACACGCATAAAGCGCCATCAGCAGCAGTTGCCCGCGAATATCCCGCCATAGACTGACAAGGCCCTCGGCCTGAATCAGCACCAAAGCCTGAAATATCACACACGCTGTGGCGAAACCCACCATCAGCGCATCCAGCGCGCCTCGAATTTCATCGATCAGCAGCGGTGCCAGGCCAATTTTGCCCAGCACCGGCAGCAGACCGAGGTACAGCAGCCACAGGCCGCCAACCCACAACATCTGGGCCAGTTGCCAAAGCATGGCGCCCGCACGGAGCGGGCGCCTGTTTTCAGATGTGGCGGACTTCGACAATCTCATACTCGATAACGCCACCCGGCGTTTTCACCGCGACCACATCACCTTCTTCCTTGGCGATCAGAGCGCGAGCCAGTGGCGAACCCACCGAAATCTTGCCCTTTTTGAAGTCAGCCTCGTCTTCACCGACGATGTGGTAAGTCACGCGCTCGTCTGTCTCGACGTTGGCGATTTCAACGGTGGTGCCGAAAATCACTTTGCCGGTATGAGGAATGGTCGTGACATCAATGATGACCTGATTCTGAATCCGGCCTTCGATGTCACGAATCCGCGCCTCGACCATACCCTGCTGCTCGCGGGCAGCGTGGTATTCGGCGTTTTCCTTCAAGTCGCCCAACTCGCGAGCCGTGCCGATGTCCTGGCTGAGCTTGGGACGGACAACCTTGGTCAGGTGTGTGTGTTCTTCTTCCAGGGCTTTCGCGCCCTGGACAGTCATTGGGTACTTGATCATGCCTTCAATCCTGCGTGTAGGTCCTGCAAGCGGCGCACAGTCTTCTCGGGACCGAACTTCAACGCTTCGCAGATGGCTTCGCCAGCAGCAATGGTAGTGGTGCAGTAAATCTTGTGCTGCAAGGCGTTACGACGAATGGAGTAGGAATCAGCGATCGACTGACGACCTTCGGTGGTGTTGATGATCAGCGTGACTTCGTCATTCTTGATCATGTCGACCACGTGCGGACGCCCCTCGGTCACCTTGTTCACGCGGCGCACTTTCAGGCCTGCGGCTTCGATCAGCTTGGCAGTGCCGGCAGTCGCGACCACTTCGAAGCCCAAGTTGATCAGATCACGCGCCACACCTGCAACCAGTGGCTTGTCGTCGTCGCGTACGCTGATGAACGCGGTGCCGCCGGTCGGCAACACTTCGCTGGCGCCCATTTGCGCCTTGGCGAACGCTTCGCCGAAGGTGTCGCCGACGCCCATCACTTCACCGGTGGACTTCATTTCTGGGCCGAGGATCGGGTCCACGCCAGGGAATTTGGCGAACGGGAACACCGCCTCTTTCACGCTGTAGAAGTTCGGGATGATTTCCTTGGTGAAGCCGATTTCTTTCAGCGTCTTACCGGCCATCACGCGTGCCGCGATCATTGCCAGGGAAACCCCGATGCACTTGGACACGAACGGTACGGTCCGGGAAGCGCGCGGGTTGACTTCGATGACGTAGATGTCTTCGCCCTGCAGCGCCAACTGAACGTTCATCAGGCCGACAACGCCCAGTTCCAGAGCCATTTTCTTCACCTGCTCGCGCATCTCGTCCTGGATATGCCCAGGCAGCGAGTACGGCGGCAGGGAGCACGCGGAGTCACCGGAGTGAACGCCGGCCTGCTCGATGTGCTGCATGATTGCGCCGATCACCACATCAGTGCCGTCGCAAACCGCATCCACGTCCATTTCGATGGCGCAGTTGAGGAAGTGGTCGAGCAGCACCGGGCTGTCGTTGGACACTTTCACCGCGTCACGCAGGTAGCGCTTCAGCTCTTCTTCTTCGTAAACGATTTCCATCGCGCGGCCGCCCAATACATAGGACGGACGAACCACCAGCGGGTAACCGATCTTGCTTGCGGCACGAATCGCTTCGTCTTCGCTGCGCACGGTGGCGTTTGGCGGCTGACGCAGGTTCAGGCGCTCAACCATTTGCTGGAAGCGCTCGCGGTCTTCGGCACGGTCGATCGCATCAGGGCTGGTGCCGATGATTGGCACGCCAGCCTCTTCCAGAGCGCGAGCCAGTTTCAGCGGAGTCTGGCCGCCGTACTGGACGATCACGCCTTTTGGCTTCTCGACGCGGCAGATTTCCAACACGTCTTCCAGGGTCACTGGTTCGAAGTACAGGCGATCGGAGGTGTCGTAATCGGTCGAAACGGTTTCCGGGTTGCAGTTGACCATGATGGTCTCGTACCCGTCTTCGCGCAGCGCCAGTGCCGCGTGAACGCAGCAGTAGTCGAACTCGATGCCTTGGCCGATACGGTTTGGACCGCCGCCGAGGATGATGATCTTGTCGCGGCCCGACGGCGCAGCTTCGCACTCTTCCTCGTAAGTCGAGTACATGTAGGCGGTGTCGGTGGCGAACTCGGCCGCGCAGGTGTCAACGCGCTTGTAGACCGGGAAGATTTCCAGCTTGTGACGGTGGCGACGCAGGTTTTTCTCGGTCACACCCAGCAGCTTGGCCAGACGCATGTCGGAGAAGCCTTTGCGCTTGAGCTTGAACATCATGTCGCGGTCGATGCTGGCCAGACCGAGGGTCTTGACCTTCTCTTCTTCCTTGATCAGATCTTCGATCTGCACCAGGAACCACGGATCGATCATGTTCATGCCAAAGATGTCTTCGACCGACAGGCCGGCGCGGAAGGCGTCAGCCACGTACCAGATACGCTCGGCGCCCGGCACAGTGAGTTCGCGCTTGAGCACGCTCATGCTTTCCGGGTTGCTCAAGTCGAGCTTCTCGTCCAGACCGCAAACGCCCACTTCCAGGCCGCGCAGGGCTTTCTGCAGGGATTCCTGGAAAGTCCGGCCGATGGCCATGACTTCACCGACCGACTTCATCTGCGTGGTCAGGCGCGCATCGGCTTTCGGGAATTTCTCGAAGGCGAAGCGTGGCAGCTTGGTGACGACGTAGTCGATCGACGGCTCGAAAGACGCCGGCATAGCGCCGCCGGTGATTTCGTTCTGCAATTCGTCCAGCGTGTAGCCGATCGCCAATTTGGCAGCGATACGCGCAATCGGGAAACCAGTGGCTTTCGAGGCCAGCGCCGAAGAGCGGGAAACACGTGGGTTCATCTCGATGACGACCATGCGACCAGTGTCCGGGCAGATGCCGAACTGGACGTTGGAGCCGCCGGTTTCCACGCCGATTTCACGCAATACCGCCAACGAGGCGTTACGCATGATCTGGTATTCCTTGTCCGTCAGGGTCTGCGCTGGCGCCACAGTGATCGAGTCACCGGTGTGCACGCCCATCGGGTCAAAGTTTTCGATGGAGCAGACGATGATGCAGTTGTCCTTCTTATCGCGGACAACCTCCATCTCGTATTCTTTCCAGCCGATCAGCGATTCGTCGATCAGCAGCTCTTTGGTCGGCGACAGGTCGAGACCACGGGCGCAGATTTCTTCGAACTCTTCGCGGTTGTAAGCGATACCGCCGCCGGTGCCGCCCATGGTGAAGGACGGACGGATGATGCACGGGAAGCCCAGCTTCTCGAGCACCGCGTTGGCCTCTTCCATGGTGTGGGCGATGCCGGAACGCGGGCAATCGAGGCCGATCGACTTCATTGCCTTGTCGAAGCGCGAACGGTCTTCAGCCTTGTCGATGGTGTCGGCATTGGCGCCGATCATCTCTACGCCGAACTTCTCCAGAACGCCTTCGCGCTCCAGATCCAGTGCGCAGTTCAGCGCGGTCTGGCCACCCATGGTCGGCAGCAGCGCGTCCGGACGCTCTTTCTCGATGATCTTGGCAACGGTCTGCCATTTGATCGGCTCGATGTAGGTCGCGTCGGCCATGTCCGGGTCGGTCATGATGGTCGCTGGGTTGGAGTTCACCAGGATGACGCGGTAACCCTCCTCGCGCAGGGCTTTGCAGGCCTGGGCGCCGGAGTAGTCGAATTCGCAGGCCTGGCCGATCACGATCGGGCCAGCGCCGAGAATCAAAATGCTTTTTATGTCTGTACGTTTTGGCATGGGTTTGTCACTCAAATCCGCAGGTCAGTCGGCAAGCCGTCTTGTTCAATCTGTGAAGCCTTGAGGGGGCCGCCGATGTCGGGACCACCCTCAAGCTGTGCTGCATCAGTGCTGGCGATTAACGTCGCTTGGCCATTTCATTGATGAAGCGATCGAACAGAGGCGCTACGTCGTTCGGGCCAGGGCTGGCTTCAGGGTGACCCTGGAAGCTGAAGGCGCTCTTGTCGGTCAGTTCGATGCCTTGCAGGGTGCCGTCGAACAGCGATTTGTGGATCGCGCGGACGTTGCCCGGCAGAGACGTTTCGTCTACCGCAAAACCGTGGTTCTGGCTGGTGATCATCACCACACCGCTGTCCAGATCCTGGACCGGGTGGTTCGCGCCGTGGTGGCCGTGGCCCATTTTCAGGGTCTTGGCGCCGGCAGCGAGGGCCAGCAGTTGGTGACCGAGGCAGATGCCGAACACCGGAATTTCGGTTTCCAGCACGTCCTTGATCGCCTGGATCGCGTAGTCGCAAGGCTCCGGGTCACCCGGACCGTTGGACAGGAACACGCCGTCCGGTTGCATCGCCAGCACATCAGCGGCTGGCGTCTGCGCCGGCACCACGGTCACGCGGCAACCGCGTTCGACCAGCATGCGCAGGATGTTCAGCTTGACGCCGTAATCGTAGGCAACCACGTGGTACGGCAGCTCGGAGGCGTCGATGGTCGCGTGGCTATCGGTTTTCAGGTCCCAGACAGTCGAGCGCCATTCGTACTTTTCTTTGGTGCTGACGACTTTCGCCAGGTCCATGCCTTTCAGGCCAGGGAAGCCTTGGGCTGCGGCGATCGCGGCTTCTTCGGAGATGTTGTCGCCGGCCATGATGCAGCCGTTCTGCGCGCCTTTCTCACGCAGGATGCGTGTCAGGCGACGGGTGTCGATACCGGCGATTGCCACGACGTTGTTGGCTTTCAGGTAATCGGACAGGGACATCGTGTTACGCCAGTTACTCGCAACCAGCGGCAGGTCACGAATGACCAGGCCAGCGGACCAGACGCGGTCGGACTCGGCATCTTCCGGCGTGGTGCCGGTGTTGCCGATGTGCGGATAAGTCAGGGTAACGATCTGTTGGGCGTAGGAAGGATCGGTAAGGATTTCCTGATAGCCGGTCATGGCGGTGTTGAACACCACCTCTCCAACGGTCTGACCGTCGGCTCCAATGGCTTCGCCGCGAAAAATGCTGCCATCAGCAAGGGCGAGTATGGCTGGCTTAGTCAAGAAGACCTCCCGTAAATAAAGCCTGAAAGGGCGATCGCAGGTTGTAAAAAAGCGGAGTGACGTATGGACACGTCACCCCGCTTCTTCACCGAATAATTCTGCGCGCTTTTAGTGGACACACTAAAGCTGTAGCTTACAGAAAAAGGCTTTTTTGGTCTACCGCCAATGAGCCTTAAAGGCCGGAGAATGCGACAGGGCGTCGCGTGGCGGGGTAAAACCGGGCTCAAACGCTGGGTTTGAACCCGATTTCGGGCGCATCTTAACGCAGGTCGAGCACGTCTTGCATGTCATAAAGGCCTGGCGCACGGCCATCCAGCCACAGCGCTGCACGGACAGCACCCTTGGCGAATGTCATGCGGCTGGACGCCTTATGCGTGATCTCAAGTCGCTCGCCTTCGCAGGCAAACAGCACGGTGTGATCACCCACCACATCACCACCGCGAACGGTTGCGAAGCCGATGGTTTCACGCTCGCGAGCGCCGGTATGACCTTCGCGCCCGTAAACCGCAACCTTCTGCAGATCACGATCCAGCGCACTGGCGATCACCTCTCCCATGCGCAGCGCCGTGCCGGATGGCGCATCGATCTTGTGCCGATGATGCGCCTCGATGATTTCGATATCCGCCTCATCACCCAAGACCCGGGCCGCCATGTCGAGCAGCTTCAGCGAGAGGTTGACCCCAACACTGAAGTTAGCCGCGAACACGATCGGAATGTCCTTGCCCGCCTCGGCCAGCACTTGCTTCTGCGCAGCGTCCAGCCCGGTGGTGCCGATGACCATGGCTTTGCCCGCCTTACGACAGAACGCCAGGTTTTTCAGCATCACTTCCGGCAGCGTGAAGTCGATCAACACATCGAACTCTTCAGCCACGGCTTCGACATGCCCGCACAGCGGCACGCCAATCCGGCCCAACGAAGCCAGCTCACCGGCATCGACGCCAATCAGCGTGCTGCCGGGACGCACGATGGCCGCCGTCAGACCGGTCAGCGGCGCGCGTTGCTGCACCGCTTCAACGAGGATCTTGCCCATGCGCCCGGCAGCGCCCATCACCGCAATACGTCGCATGCTCACTCCTTACAAGTCGCCGAAGAAGCGCTTCACGCCTTCGAACCAACCGGTGGTTTTCGGCGAATGGCTGTTGTCGTCCGCCAGCGAACTGCGGAACTCCTCGAGCAATTCGCGCTGACGACGACCCAGGTTCACTGGAGTTTCCACCGCCACACGACACATCAAGTCGCCAGCACCGCCGCCACGCACCGGCGCAACGCCTTTGCCGCGAACACGGAACTGCTTGCCGGTCTGCGTCCCTTCCGGGATTTTCAGTTTAACTCGACCATCAAGGGTCGGAATCTCCAGCTCGCCGCCCAACGCCGCATCGACGAAGCTGATCGGCACTTCACAGAACAAATGCTTGCCGTCGCGCTGGAAGATCGCGTGCTCGCGCACATTGATCACCACGTACAGGTCGCCAGTCGGCCCACCCTGAGCGCCCGCCTCGCCTTCGCCGGACAGACGAATGCGGTCACCGGTATCAACACCGGCCGGGACTTTCACGGAAAGGGTTTTGTACTCTTCGACACGACCTTCGCCGTGGCAGGAATCGCACGGGTCGGAAATGATCTTGCCTTGGCCATGGCAGCGCGGGCAGGTCTGCTGCACCGAGAAGAAACCTTGCTGCATGCGGACCTGGCCGATACCGCCGCAGGTCGGGCAGGTGATCGGCGCGGAGCCTTTCTTGGCGCCCGAACCGTCGCACGGCTTGCAGTTGACCAGCGTCGGAACACGGATATTCACCGACGTGCCGCGCACCGCTTCTTCCAGATTCAGCTCCAGGGTGTAGCGCAAGTCGCTGCCGCGCTGGGCACCGCCACGGGAACCGCCGCGACCACCACCGAAGAAATCACTGAAGACATCACCGAAGATGTCGGAGAAGTTCTGACCGCCAAAACCGGCACCGCCGCCGCCCATGCTCGGGTCGACACCGGCATGACCGTACTGGTCGTATGCCGCGCGCTTGCTGGAATCGGACAGCACTTCGTAGGCCTCGTTGGCCTCCTTGAACATCTCTTCCGACGCTTTGTCATCGGGATTACGGTCCGGGTGATGCTTCATCGCCAGGCGGCGGTAGGCCTTCTTCAGGTCTGCTTCGCTTGAGCCACGCTCAACACCCAATACTTCGTAATAGTCACGCTTTGCCATAAGTCTTTGCACTCTTAAGGACGTTCGGCAAACCCCTCCTGAGCTCTGCCAAACTCGTTGAGCCCCAATACAGGCCCGGACCCAACTCACGTCAATTCAACGATCCTGGTCTTTGATTCGATGCGGTACTTGCGGCGCGAAAAGCAGGAGCATCTTCGGCCATACCGCCAACACGCGAGCGCTGTCGCATGCTGTAAAAATTCGCTAACTCCAGACACGCCAACGCGGGAGCAAGCTCCCGCGCGGCGACATCCTACCAGTCACCGCCAGAAGGCAGTCAACCGGGCGACCAACAACTTACTTCTGGTCTTTTACTTCTTCGAACTCGGCGTCGACAACGTCGTCAGCCTTCTCAGCCGATTCGCCCTGCGGTGCAGCGCCTTCAGCTGGCTGAGCCTGCTCGGCGTACATTTTCTGAGCGACTGGCGCGGAGACTTTCGACAGCTCTTCAACCTTGGCGTCGATTGCAGCTTTGTCGTCACCTTTGACGGCGGCTTCCAGAGCAACAACAGCAGCTTCGATTGCAGTCTTCTCTTCAGCGCTGACCTTGTCACCAGCGTCCGAGACCATTTTGCGCGTCGAGTGAACCAGTGCATCACCCTGGTTACGGGCAGCGGCCAGTTCTTCGAACTTGCGGTCTTCGTCGGCGTTGGTTTCAGCATCGCGAATCATCTGCTGAATCTCTTCCTCGGACAGACCGGAGTTGGCCTTGATCACGATCGACTGAGTCTTGCCGGTGGCCTTGTCTTTGGCGCCTACGTGCAGAATGCCGTTGGCGTCGATGTCGAAGGTCACTTCAATTTGTGGCACGCCACGTGGTGCTGGTGGAATCTCGGCCAGGTCGAACTTGCCCAAAGACTTGTTCTGAGCCGCTTGCTTACGCTCACCTTGCAGCACGTGAATGGTCACAGCGCCCTGGTTGTCGTCGGCAGTCGAGAACACTTGCGATTTCTTGGTAGGAATCGTGGTGTTTTTCTCGATCAGCGCGGTCATCACGCCGCCCATGGTTTCGATACCCAGGGTCAGCGGGCTGACGTCCAGCAGCAGGACGTCTTTAACGTCGCCGGCCAATACTGCGCCCTGGATAGCAGCACCCATGGCAACGGCTTCGTCCGGGTTCACGTCTTTACGCGCTTCTTTACCGAAGAACTCGGTAACCAGCTTCTGAACCAGTGGCATACGGGTCTGACCGCCAACCAGGATCACGTCGTTGATGGCGCCAACGTCGATACCGGAGTCTTTCAGAGCGATGCGGCAAGGTTCGATAGTGCGTTGAACCAGGTCTTCTACCAGCGCTTCGAGCTTGGCGCGGGAGATTTTCACGTTCAAGTGCTTAGGACCGGTCGCGTCTGCAGTGATGTACGGCAGGTTAACGTCGGTCGAATTGCTCGAAGACAGTTCGATCTTGGCTTTTTCAGCGGCTTCTTTCAGGCGCTGCATCGCCAGCGGGTCACCTTTAAGGTTCATGCCGCTTTCTTTCTTGAATTCGTCAACGAGGTAGTCGATCAGACGAATGTCGAAGTCTTCACCGCCCAGGAACGTGTCACCGTTGGTGGCCAATACTTCGAACTGGTGCTCGCCATCGACTTCAGCGATTTCGATCACGGAAACGTCGAAAGTACCGCCGCCCAAGTCGTAAACGATCACGGTGTGATCGCCCTTCGCCTTGTCCATACCGTAAGCCAGAGCAGCTGCGGTTGGTTCGTTGATGATGCGTTTAACGTCCAGGCCCGCGATACGGCCGGCGTCTTTGGTCGCCTGACGCTGGCTGTCGTTGAAGTAAGCCGGAACGGTGATCACCGCTTCGGTCACTGGCTCGCCGAGGTAGTCTTCGGCGGTCTTCTTCATTTTCTTCAGAATTTCAGCCGAGATCTGTGGCGGCGACATTTTCTGGCCGTTCACTTCAACCCATGCGTCGCCGTTGTCAGCCTTGGCGATTTTGTACGGGACCATCTTGATGTCTTTCTGCACGACTTCTTCGTCGAACTTACGACCGATCAGACGCTTCACCGCGTACAGGGTGTTATGCGGATTGGTCACAGCCTGACGCTTGGCCGACTGGCCAACGAGGATTTCGCCATCGTTGGCATAAGCGATGATCGACGGCGTAGTACGCGCGCCTTCAGCGTTTTCGATTACTTTGGCTACGCCGTTTTCCAGCACGGAGACGCAGGAGTTGGTAGTCCCCAGGTCGATACCGATAATTTTGCCCATGTTAACTCTCCCGAAACTTTTGGATTTGGTTGCCGCAGCAGTGGTGGCTGACTGCGGTAGCACTTAAACGCTTGACTTCTAAATGGGGGCCTTGCGGCTAATTTCAAGCCTGCTCATCAATAGAAGGCGAAACTGGCGCAGGCGCCTTGCTGACCACAACCATCGCCGGGCGCAGCAAGCGACCGTTCAGTTGGTAGCCCTTCTGGAACACCTTGAGCACGCTGTTCGGCTCGACATCGGCGCTTTCCTGCATGGCCATCGCCTGATGATGAACGGCGTTGAACGGTTCGCCATGCGGATCGATCGCTTCCAACTGATAACGCTTCAGGGTGTCCTGGAACATTTTCAGGGTCAGCTCAATGCCTTCGCGCATCGGGCGGATGCTTTCATCGTCCGGGTTGGACAACTCCAGACCACGCTCCAGGCTGTCGATGATCGGCAGCAAGTCGCCGGCAAATTTTTCCAGCGCGAATTTGTGCGCCTTTTCGACATCCTGCTCGGCGCGACGGCGGACGTTCTGCAGATCAGCTGCTACACGCAAAGCCTGATCCTGAGCGCCAGCCAATTGCTCCTCGAGCACTTGTACACGGGTCGCCAGCTCATCGCCCGAACCTTGGGCAGCCTGATCGGCGTCGAGATTTTGCGGATCCACTGTCTGTTCGTCAGCCATAGAATTTCTCCTTTCAATATCGTCCGCGAGCTCAACTCGCGCTTCTGTCCAGCTATATGGGGCCGCAAAATCGTGCTTCAAGGGGCGCGCAAGGTTTAACCCTACAAAAAAGCACAGCATTGTCATTCCCAAGCGTGCTAACGATTTCGTCGGATCAAGCAAATCGAGCTAAGCGAGGCCATTGTCAGCCCCGAATAAAACACTGTATAAATAACCAGACCTAAAGCCTGGGAGCGGCCTTTATGCTGGTTCACCTGTCTGTACACAACTACGCCATCGTCGAACATCTCGATCTCGAACTCGATCGCGGGATGAGCGTGATCACAGGGGAAACCGGCGCCGGCAAGTCGATCATGCTCGACGCGCTGGGCCTGACCCTCGGCGATCGCGCCGACAGCGGCGTGGTCCGCCCCGGCGCCGACAAGGCCGATATTCTCGCGACCTTCGACCTGATCGACATTCCCGAAGCCAGCGCCTGGCTGGCCGAACGCGATCTCGAAAGCGACGGCCCGTGCATTCTGCGCCGGGTGATTACCGCCGAAGGGCGTTCGCGCGGCTACATCAACGGCACGCCCTGCCCGCTCGGCGATCTCAAGGCTTTGGGTGAGCTGGTAATCGACATCCACAGCCAGCACGAACACCAATCCCTGCTCAAAACCGATACCCACCGCCGCTTGCTCGACGAATATGCCGGTGCCACCGACCTTGCCCGCCAGGTGCAATTGGCCGCGCAGCGCTGGCGCCAGACCCGCCAGGAGCTGGATCGCCTGTCCAACTCCGGCGACGAGCAGCGCGCTCGCCATCAATTGCTCAGCTATCAACTCGAAGAGCTGGAAAACCTCGGCCTCGGCGAAAACGAGCTGGAGCAATTGGAGCAGGAACACAAAAACCTGACCAACGCCGAAACCCTGCTGGGCATCTGCCGACAAGTGGTCGAGCAATGCAGCGAGAGTGATTCCGGCAATGTCTTGAATGCACTGACCGCCAGCCTCAATCGCTTGTCGAGCGTCAACAATTCGGTTGGCGCCTTGGGCGAAGCCAGCAGTTTGCTGACCAGTGCGCAGATTCAGGTCGAGGAAGCCGTCGGCGAACTGAACCGCTTCCTTGATAACTTCGACGCCGACCCGGCGCGTCTGCAATATCTGGAAGAACGCCTCGATGCGATCTACACCTTGGCGCGCAAACACCGGATCCAGCCGACCGAAGTCGCGGAGATGCAGCAAAAGCTGCTGGATGAAATTGAAACGCTGAATGCCAACGACGAATCCATCGAACGGCTGGGCGAAGAGCTGGCGTCTTTCGCCCGCCATTATCAAGAGAAGGCACGCGACCTCAGCGACTTGCGCCATCAGGCCTCGGGCACTCTGGCCAGCGCCGTTGAACAGGAAATCCAGCGTCTGGGCATGCCCGGCGGGCGCTTCACTATCGAACTGCGCCCTAATAGTAGTGACGAATTGCTGCCTAACGGGCTTGAGCAAGTCGAACTGCTGGTCAGCGCCAACCCTGGGCAGCCGATGAAAGCGCTGGCGAAAGTGGCGTCGGGCGGTGAGCTATCGCGGATCAGCCTGGCGATCCAGGTCATCACCGCGCAGACATCGCGCGTGCCGACGCTGGTGTTCGACGAAGTGGACGTGGGCATCGGTGGCCCGACCGCCGAGATTGTCGGCCAGTTGCTACGCCGGCTCGGCGAGCGCGGCCAGGTGCTGACCGTCACGCACTTGCCTCAAGTGGCAGCGCAGGGTCACCAGCATCTGTTTGTACATAAAGTGCGCGGTGCCGATGCGACACACACGGCGGTGTCGAAGCTGAGCAAGAATGATCGCGTCGAAGAAGTCGCGCGGATGCTCGGCGGGATCGATCTCACCAAAGAATCCCTGGCTCACGCGAAGAAAATGGTCATCACCGCAAAAATCTAAGCGCTGCAGGAATCTAAGAACGGTAGAAATATAAGAACGGTAGAAAGCACGAAGGCGACCCTGGGGTCGCCTTCGCTCGTTTCGCGAACATCATGTTCGCGCGACATGCTTACTTTTTCTTGCGTACGTACAGCACGAGATTGTGATCCACCATCTCGAAACCGTACTTATCGACGATCGCCTTCTGAAGACGCTCGATTTCTTCGTCGAAGAATTCGATCACTTCACTGGTTTCGACGTTGACCATATGGTCGTGATGCTTGCCGTCGTCCAGTTCGAAGACTGCGTGACCGCCGTCGAAGTTGTGTCGCACCACAAGCCCAGCTGCCTCGAACTGAGTCAGTACACGGTAAACCGTGGCCAGACCGACGTCCTCACCAGCCTCCATCAGAGCCTTGTAGACATCCTCGGCACTCATGTGGCGCTGCTCGGCGGAATCGAGCATTTGCAGAATTTTGACCCGTGGCAGGGTCACTTTGAGGCCGGCTTTGCGTAGTTCGCTATTTTCAACCATGGTCAGCTTTCTCGCGATGCTGCTTCGCAGCTTCTCTTAATGCGGGTATGATCGGCGTTTACGTTGTCCCAGCCAAGATAGTGGAAGTCGCCCACCGATGCAAAACACCAAGCTCTTGCTAACCAGTTTCACCTTCGTGGGACTGCTCGCACTCGCCGGTTGTTCATTCCCCGGGGTTTACAAAATCGACATCCAGCAGGGCAATGTCGTCACGCAGGACATGATAGACCAGTTACGCCCGGGAATGACCCGTCGGCAAGTACGGTTTATCATGGGCAACCCTCTGCTGACCGACACGTTCCATGCCGATCGCTGGGATTACCTGTATAGCCTGCAACCGGGTGGTGGAGAACGCCAACAGGAACGCGTAAGCGTTATCTTTAACCCTAACGACCAACTCGTCAGCCTGTCGGGCGATTTCATGCCTGGCGTGAGCCGCGACGAAGCCATTCTCGGCAAGGAACCCGCCACTAACGTGACCGCTCCTGCAGAAAACACCGAGAAGCCAGAACCGGAAAAACCGGTGAAACCAGGTTCGTTGCTGGATCAGATTCAGAAGGACGTCGACGGCGTAGAAACCGTTCCAGTCCCGACTCCAGAACCGCTGGACACCACGCCGCAATAATTTGCGACGCAATAAAAAACCCGGCATGTCCGGGTTTTTTATTGTCTGGCGATCAGCGATTCACTGATTTCGCGCTTTGGCCTCGGCAGCCTTGGCCGCACGCAAGCGCCGAACTTCTTTCGGATCGGCAAGCAAAGGGCGATAAATCTCGATGCGATCACCGGCCTGAACCACTCGCGTATCAGCATCGGCGATCACCTTGCCGAAAATTCCTACCGGACAAGTCGCCAGGTCCAGCTCGGCAAACTCGGCACCGATGCCGGACGCCAGCAAAGCCGCGCGGACTGTCGAGCCGTCAGGCACGAAAGCACTGAGCAATGCCTGACGATCCACGGCGGCATACACCACCTCAATCTCGATCACCGACTCAACCATGCATTTGCTTGGCACGCTGACAAAAGGCGTCGACCAGCGTGTTGGCAGCCTGATTGAACAACGGCCCCAACGTCGCACGGACGATCGGCCCGGCGTAATCGAACGACAGGTCGAGGCTGATTTTGCAGGCCTTCTCGCCCAATGGCTTGAACACCCAAACGCCATGCAACTGATTGAACGGGCCTTCCTCGAGATTCATCTCGATCGAGTGCCCGGGCACCAACGTATTACGCGTGACGAAATGCTGACTCAAGCCACCCTTGGCCACGCCCACACTGGCGCGCATGTGCTCAGGGGAGCTTTCGAGGACTTCGGCCGCCGAGCACCACGGCAGAAATTCCGGGTAACGTGCAACGTCGTTGACCAGGTCATACAAGGCTTGCGCCGGATACGGCAGCAGGGCCGAGCGTTGAATATGTGTCGTCATGTCAGCGTCACTTCCACAGCTGGGCGGCAAACACTACGAGAATGCCGATGGGCGCCACATAGCGCATCAAAAACAGGGACAGGGCAAACAGGATCGGGCTGCGGATCGACAATTCGTCGCGTACCGCTTCACGTCCCATCACCCAGCCTGCAAACACTACGAAACACAAACCACCGAGTGGCAACATGATCCGCGAGGTGAAGAAATCGATCACTCCAAAGAAATCCAGGCCGCCGGTCGCGCCCCATTGGTAGAGATGGAACATCCCGCCTTCGTTCACGAAAAATTTCGCTTCCTTCCAGATATTGAAGGAAAACACCGTGCCCAGCCCGACGAACCAGCAGGTGAACGCCAGCCAGAAAGTCACCCAGGCGCGGCTGACTTTGGTCCGTTCAACCAGATACGCGACCATGGGTTCGAGCAGGGAAATCGCCGAACTCCACGCTGCAATCGCTACCAGCACGAAGAACACTACGCCCATCACCTGACCGAACGCCACATTCCCGAAGGCAAATGGCAGGCTGACGAACATCAGCCCAGGGCCTTCGCTCGGGTTCAAACCGGCGGCGAACACAATTGGAAACAATGCCAGGCCGGCAACCAGCGACACGAAGGTATCGAGGATCGCCACGCCGACCACGGTGCCTGAGATCGACGAGTTCTTCGGCATATAGGCGCCGTAGATCATGATCGAGCCGACACCGACGCTGAGCGAGAAAAACGCGTGGCCCATCGCCGGCAGCAAGCCGTCGAGGACTTTTTCCGGGTGGAAGTCGAACATGAAATGCACGCCTTCCATGAAATGCCCGGTGGTCATGCTGTAACCCAACAGCACAATGACCATCACGAACAGCAGCGGCATCATGATCCGCAGGCTGCGCTCAAGCCCGGCCACCACGCCTTTGGCGATGACGATGGCAGACAGCAGCATAAAAATCGTGTGCCAAAGTGTCAGGCGCCACGGATCGGCGATCACATTGCCGAAATACGCGCCGACCTGATCCGCCGTAACGCCCTGAAAGTCGCCACGGCCCATGTCGATGATGTAATCCAGCGACCAGCCGCCGACCACACTATAGAAAGACAGGATCAGCAACGCCGTGATCATCCCGGCAAATGCGCCCCACGACCACTTGCCCGAGTGCCCGGCCTCTTGCGCCAACACTTTCAAAGCATTCGCCGGACTTTGCCGCGCGCGGCGGCCAATCAGGGTTTCGGCCAGCATGACCGGCACCCCGATCAGCGCAATGCACGCCAGAAACATCAGCACAAAAGCGCCGCCGCCATAGACGCCTACCATGTACGGGAATTTCCAGATGCTACCCAGGCCCACGGCCGAACCGGTCGCGGCGAGTATGAAGACCCAGCGGCTAGCCCAACTGCCGTGGACAGAAACCTTGTCTGTCGACATCGTTATCACGCCCAAGCGTTCAAAAAAGAGGCCGCATTGTCCGGGATTCAATCAACCTGCTCAAGCACGTAGCGATACCGTAGCCGACTCGCGTGCAACTCCCTATAATGCCGCCCCTATGGCTAAAACGAAGAAACACCCAACAGGGACCATCGCGCAGAATAAAAAGGCGCGACACGATTACTTCATCGAACACAAGTTCGAGGCTGGTCTGGTCCTGGCCGGCTGGGAAGTAAAAAGTCTGCGGGCAAGCAAGCTGCAACTGGTTGACAGTTATGTGCTGCTCAAGGATGGCGAAGCCTGGCTGCTTGGCAGTCACATCACGCCGCTGATGACCGCGAGTACGCACGTCATCGCTGATCCGACCCGCACCCGCAAACTGCTGCTCAACCGGCGTGAGCTGGAAAAGCTGGCCACTGCCGTGCAGCAAAAGGGTTACGCCTGCGTATGCCTGTCCTGGTACTGGAGCAAGCACATGGTCAAGTGCGAAATTGCTTTGGGCAAGGGCAAGAAGGAATACGACAAGCGCGATACCGAACGCGAACGCGATGCCGGTCGCGAACTGCAGCGCGCAGTGCGCAACAAGGGCAAGGAAGAGTAATCTCCCTGCCTGGTCGTTCCCACGCAGAGCGTGGGAGCGATCATGACTAAATCCCCTTGCGCCGCTCCGCCCGAGCCACGCGCTGTACTTCCTGACGCACTTCTTCCAGCACTTCCTGCACATACAGGATATGGCGGCTGGACACTTCTCGCGCCTGCTCCGCCCGCCCCTCGATAATTGCCAGATACAACTCCCGGTGCTGACTGATCAGCATGTCGCGAGTTTCCGTGCGCTGCTTGTACATGCCGCCAATGTTGGTCACGACGTTGCGCTTCAACAGATCGAACAACCCGCGAATGGTATGCAGCAGCACGGCGTTGTGGCTCGCCTCAGCGATCGCCAAATGAAATTTCGCGTCCGCCGCGCCCTCTTCCACCCGGCTCACTTCATCGTGACGCGTGTAGCAGTCTTGCAATTCGTTGAATGAAGCGGTCAGCCGTTCGCGATCAACATCAGTGGCGCGCATCGCCGCGTAATAAGCGCAGGACGCTTCCAGCGTATGGCGAAATTCCAACAGGTCGCGCTGCGCTTCGGGGTTGCTTTCCAGCAAATGCAGCAGCGGATCGCTGAAGGTCGAGCCGAGCGAATCCACCACATAATTGCCGCCGCCCTGGCGACTCACCAGCAAACCCTTGGCCGCCAGTTTCTGGATCGCTTCGCGCAACGACGGGCGTGACACGCCGAACTGCTCGGCCAGTGCGCGCTCGGCCGGCAAGCGCTCGCCGGACTTCAGCGTGCCCTCGAGAATCATCCCCTCAAGCCGCTCGACAATATCGTCAGACAAACGGCGCTGACGAATTTGATCAAACCCCATAACTCAATTCTCCACGATCCCGGCAGCTCGCCGGGCTCTCTATTCTGGCCTATCGGCGCGATGACGGCACCTACCAGACGGCATCCGACAAAACGGATCAGATGCGTTCTGCACCGCTTATTCGACAAAAGTTTTAGGGCGACAAATTGACACACCGCCCACAAGGCTTTTAACCTAGCCCACAGCGATTGTAAATTGGTATTACCAATTAACCAAGAACGCTGACAGTGCCTGACCAACAACAATTAGGGGCCACCCCATATGCAAACCTGGCAACAGCTCTACAGCCCGCTCGGCAGTCTCGGCGTGTCCGCGCTCGCGGCCGTTATTCCCATCGTGTTTTTCTTTCTGGCCCTGGCCGTGTTCCGCCTCAAGGGCCACGTCGCAGGCAGCATCACGCTGGCGCTGTCGATCGCCGTGGCGATCTTCGCGTTTCAGATGCCGGTCGACATGGCGTTCGCCGCCGCCGGTTATGGCTTCGCGTATGGCTTGTGGCCGATCGCCTGGATCATCGTCGCCGCAGTGTTCCTGTACAAACTGACGGTCAAGAGCGGCCAGTTCGAAGTGATCCGCAGCTCAGTGCTGTCGATCACCGATGACCAGCGTTTGCAGGTGTTGCTGATCGGTTTCTGCTTCGGCGCGTTCCTTGAAGGTGCCGCCGGTTTCGGCGCGCCAGTAGCGATTACTGCCGCCCTGCTGGTGGGACTTGGCTTCAATCCGTTGTACGCCGCCGGCCTGTGCCTGATCGCCAACACCGCGCCCGTCGCGTTCGGCGCGCTGGGCATTCCGATCATCGTTGCCGGGCAAGTCACCGGCATCGACGCATTCAAAATCGGCGCCATGACCGGTCGCCAACTACCGTTGCTGTCGCTGTTCGTGCCGTTCTGGCTGGTGTTCATGATGGATGGCCTGCGCGGCGTTCGCGAAACCTGGCCGGCCGCGCTGGTCGCCGGTTTGAGTTTTGCGATCACCCAATACTTCACCTCGAATTTCATCGGCCCGGAACTGCCGGACATCACCTCGGCCCTGGCCAGCCTGATCTCGCTGACGCTGTTCCTGAAAGTCTGGCAGCCAAAACGCGCCGCCGGCCAGCACATCGCCGGTGCCGTGTCCGCTTCGGTGGTGACTGCCAGCGCCGGTGGTTTCGGCCAGCCACGTTCGACCGTGGCGTCGCCTTACAGCTTTATGGAAATCCTCAAAGCCTGGTCGCCATTCCTGATTCTCACCGTGCTGGTCACCATCTGGACGTTGAAACCGTTCAAAGCAATGTTCGCCGCCGGCGGTTCGATGTACAGCTGGGTATTCAACTTTGCCATCCCGCACCTCGACCAACTGGTGATCAAAGTCGCGCCAATCGTCACCGCGCCAACCGCCTTGCCGGCGGTGTTCAAACTTGATCCGATTTCGGCGACCGGCACAGCGATTTTCTTCTCGGCGCTGATCTCGATGCTGGTGCTGAAGATCAATTTCAGAACTGGTCTTACCACTTTGAAAGAAACCTTCTACGAACTGCGCTGGCCAATTCTGTCGATCGGCATGGTGCTGGCGTTTGCCTTCGTCACCAACTATTCGGGCATGTCCTCGACCATGGCGCTGGTATTGGCCGGCACCGGCGCAGCTTTCCCGTTCTTCTCGCCATTCCTCGGCTGGCTCGGCGTGTTCCTGACCGGTTCCGATACCTCGTCGAACGCGCTGTTCAGTTCGTTGCAAGCGACCACCGCGCACCAGATCGGCGTCAGTGATGTGTTGCTGGTTGCGGCAAACACCAGCGGCGGCGTCACCGGCAAGATGATCTCGCCGCAATCGATCGCCGTGGCGTGCGCCGCGACCGGGCTGGTCGGCAAGGAGTCGGACCTGTTCCGTTTCACCCTCAAGCACAGCCTGTTTTTCGCAACCATCGTCGGCCTGATCACCTACGTCCAGGCCTACTGGCTAACCGGCATGCTGGTGCACTAAGGACTACAACCAACAACGAAAAAACCGACGCCGGACCACGATTCCGGCGTCAGCTATTCACCACCCGGTCTGTAAGGCTGCTGAAAGCTTGCCGCTTTATATTCAGCAGCCTCAACGGACGGATAACCGGGACCACCCGGAGACGCCTGATGAGCGAGCTTTTTTACAACGCCGTGCCGAACGCGACCCGCGTCGCCCCGCCATTGCCCGAGCCTCGGCAATACCCCAGCGAAAAACCGTCGCGGGTCTACCTGTTCGGGACGTGCGTGGTGGATCTGTTCTACCCCGAAGCCGGGATGGACGCGATTCACCTGCTGGAACGCGAAGGCATTCGCGTCGAATACCCGCAAGGGCAAAGCTGCTGCGGGCAACCGGCGTACACCTCCGGTTACACCGAGCAAGCCCGGACCGTGGCGCGCTCGCAACTGGCGCTGTTTGCCGGGGATTTTCCGGTGGTGGTGCCGTCGGGTTCTTGCGCGGGCATGTTGCGCGAGCACTACGCCGACTTGTTCAAGGATGAGCCGCAGACGTTGAAACAGGTTCAGGCGCTCGCCGCCCGGACGTATGAACTGGCCGAATTCCTGCTGTTTGTCTGCAAGGTGCAACTCAAGGACAGCGGCCAACCGGTGAAAGTCGCGCTGCACACCTCGTGCTCGGCACGCCGCGAGATGAACACGCACCTGCATGGCCGCGAATTATTGGCGCAGTTGGGCAACGTCGAACGGGTCGAGCACAGCCACGAAAGTGAATGCTGTGGCTTTGGTGGGACTTTCAGCGTCCGTATGCCAGACATTTCCGGAGCGATGGTGGCCGACAAGACCCGATCGCTGAAGGAATCCGGCGCGCATCAAGTGCTGAGTGCCGATTGCGGCTGTTTGATGAACATCAACGGCTCGCTGGAGAAACAGAAGGAAGCGTTGCGCGGCCAACATCTGGCCAGTTTCCTTTGGCAACGTACCGGCGGTGTCCGATGAACGCCTCGGTGATTATTCCTACGGTTGCCGTAGAAGAAGATTTCAGAACCAGGGCTCACGAGGCTTTGGCTGACACGCAATTGCGAAATAACTTTCGCACGGCGATGGATTCACTGATGACCAAACGGGCAGCGTCCTTCAGCGATGCCCATGAAAGAGAACATCTGCGAGCGCTGGGCAATGCTGTTCGGGCCCGTGCGTTATCCAAGTTGCCCGATTTGCTCGAGCAGCTTGAACAGAACCTGACCCGCAACGGTGTGACAGTGCACTGGGCGGAAACGGTGGACGAAGCCAATGGCATCGTCTTGTCGATCATCCGCGCTCACGAGGCGCGGCAAGTGATCAAGGGTAAATCGATGGTCAGTGAAGAAATGGAGATGAATCATTTCCTCGATGATCAAGGCATTGAATGCCTGGAATCGGACATGGGCGAGTACATCGTCCAGCTCGACCACGAGAAACCTTCACACATAATTATGCCGGCGATCCACAAGAACGCCGGTCAGGTCGCGTCCTTGTTCCACGACAAACTTGGCGTGGAATACACCAAGGACGTTGACCAACTCATTCAGATCGGTCGCAAAGTCTTGCGACAGAAATTCTTCGAAGCGGACATCGGCGTCTCCGGCGTCAACTTCGCCGTGGCCGAAACCGGCACCTTGCTGCTGGTCGAAAACGAAGGCAATGGTCGCATGACCACCACCGTGCCGCCGGTACACATCGCCGTGACCGGCATCGAAAAAGTCGTTGAAAACCTGCGCGACGTGGTGCCGTTGTTGTCGCTGCTGACCCGCTCGGCCCTTGGCCAACCCATCACCACCTACGTCAACATGATCTCCGGCCCGCGCAAGGAGCATGAACTCGACGGTCCGCAAGAAGTGCATCTGGTGTTGCTCGACAACGGTCGCAGCCAGGCCTTCGCCGACAGCGAATTGCGCCAGACCCTGAACTGCATTCGCTGCGGCGCGTGCATGAATCATTGCCCGGTCTACACCCGAATCGGCGGCCACGCTTATGGCGAGGTTTACCCTGGGCCGATCGGAAAAATCATCACGCCGCACATGGTCGGCCTGGCGAAAGTCCCGGACCATCCAAGTGCATCGTCGCTGTGCGGCGCCTGCGGTGAAGTCTGCCCGGTAAAAATTCCTATCCCGGCATTGCTGCGTCGCCTGCGTGAAGAGAACGTCAAAGCCCCGGACTCACCGCACCAAGTCATGCGTGGCCAGGGCAGCAAGTATTCGCGCAAGGAGCGCTTTATCTGGAACGCCTGGGCCAGACTCAACAGTTCACCGACGCTTTATCGCTGGTTCGGCTTCTTCGCCACGCGCCTGCGTGCACTCGCGCCAGCCAACGTCGGGCCATGGACGCAAAACCACAGCGCGCCAAAACCCGCTGCCCGCTCGCTGCACGACATGGCCCGCGAGCACTTGGCCAAACAGGGAGATCGTTGATGAGCGCCAGGCAAAATATCCTCGGCAAATTGCGCAATAGTCTGACAGGCACGACACCAGTGCCTGACGAGTTCGACGTCGAACTGGTGACCGCGCCCTACACCTACACCCCGGAACAACGCATCCCGCAACTGCGCAAACTGATGGAAGCGGTGCATACCGAAATCCATCTGACCACGGGCGAAGACTGGCCCGAGTTACTCGCACAATTGCTGCACGACCGGCAGTTGCCGAGCCTGTTGATCGCACCGACTACAGCGCATGGGCAGCGCGTCACACAACACTGGTCGAACAATCCGCACCTGCCGACACTCAAATCGTACGACCGCCCGGTAGAAGCGTGGAAAGCCGAACTGTTTAACGACACCCCGGCCAGCCTTACCACGACACTCGGAGCAATCGCCGCGACAGGTAGTCTGATTCTCTGGCCAACGCGCGAAGAACCGCGCTTGATGAGTCTGGTGCCGCCGGTGCATTTCGCCTTGCTCAAGGCCAGTGAAATCCGCGACAACTTTTATCAGGTGCAAGAGGAATTCGAGTGGGCTCAAGGCATGCCGACCAATGCCTTGCTGGTGTCCGGCCCGTCAAAAACCGCCGACATCGAGCAAGTGCTGGCCTACGGCGCCCACGGTCCGAAAGATTTGGTGGTGTTGATCCTGGAGGACCAATGACGTTACCGGCCGCTTTTCTGCGTGACGCGCAGCAACTGATTCCACAAGACCGACGTTTCGATGATCCGTTATCGACGTTGGCGTTCGGCACTGACGCGAGTTTTTATCGGCTGATTCCGCAGTTGGTGATCCGCGTCGAATCTGAGGACGAAGTGGTCGCCCTGCTTAAACTGGCGCAACGCGATCAGGTGCCGGTGACCTTTCGCGCGGCCGGCACCAGCCTTTCCGGGCAGGCAATCAGCGACTCGGTGCTGATTGTGCTGGGGGATAACTGGAACGCGCGCGAGATTCGCGGCCAAGGCACGCAAATTCGCCTGCAACCGGGGGTGATTGGCGCCCAGGCCAACGCGTGGCTGGCGCCGTACGGGCGCAAGATCGGCCCGGACCCAGCGTCGATCAACGCCTGCAAAATCGGCGGCATCGTCGCCAATAACGCCAGCGGCATGTGCTGCGGCACGGCGCAAAACACCTATCACACACTGGCCGGAATCCGACTGGTATTGGCCGATGGCAGCCGCCTCGATACCGAAGACCCGGCCAGTGTCGCGGCGTTTCGCGAGAGTCATGCGCCGTTGCTGGAACGCTTGGCGACGTTGAGCCGCGAGACCCGCGCCAATGCCGAACTGGCCGCGAGAATTCGCCACAAATACCGTCTGAAAAATACCACCGGGTTGTCGCTGAATGCCTTGGTGGACTTCGACGAACCTGTGGATATCTTGAGCCACTTGCTGGTGGGCTCGGAAGGTACGCTGGGCTTCATCAGCGCGGTGACCTACGACACGGTGATCGACCACCCGCACAAAGCCTCGGCGCTGATCGTGTTTCCCGACGTGGAAACCTGCTGCAACGCGGTGACCGTACTGAAAAGCCAACCGGTCGCGGCTGTCGAATTACTCGACCGCCGCAGCTTGCGCTCGGTGCAAGACAAACCCGGCATGCCTTCTTTCGTACAACAACTGTCGAATAATGCCTGCGCGTTGCTGATCGAATCCCGCGCCGCATCGTCCACTTTGCTCCACGAACAACTGGCGCAGATCATGGCGTCGCTGACTTCATTCCCGGTCGAGAAACAAGTCGACTTCACCGAAGATCCGCTGGAAAACGCCCGCCTCTGGGCGATCCGCAAAGACACCTTCCCCGCTGTCGGCGCCGTGCGTAAAACCGGCACCACGGTGATCATCGAAGACGTGACGTTTCCGGTCGAGCAACTGGCGATCGGCGTCAATCGGCTGATCGCGTTGTTCGACAAACATTCCTACGACGAAGCGATCCTTTTCGGACACGCGCTGGAAGGCAATCTGCACTTTGTCTTCACCCAAGGCTTCAACAACCCGGAAGAAATCGCACGCTACCAGGCGTTCATGGACGACGTGGCGCAGTTGGTTGCCGTGGAATTCGGCGGCTCGCTGAAGGCGGAACACGGCACCGGTCGCAACATGGCGCCCTTCGTCGAACTGGAATGGGGCAGCGATGCCTATCAGTTGATGTGGCAACTCAAACGCCTGCTCGACCCGAACGGCATTCTTAATCCGGACGTGGTACTCAGCGACGATCCGCAGATTCACCTCAAACATTTGAAGCCGTTGCCCGCCGCCGACGAGATCGTCGACAAATGCATCGAGTGCGGTTTTTGCGAGCCGGTGTGCCCGTCGAAAGGCCTGACCCTGAGCCCGCGCCAGCGCATTGTGATCTGGCGCGACATTCAGGCGAAACAACGCGCCGGCGTCGATACCACCGAACTCGAAGCCGCCTACGACTATCAAGGCATCGAAACCTGCGCCGCGACGGGTCTTTGCGCACAGCGCTGCCCTGTAGGAATCAATACCGGCGACCTGGTGAAAAAGCTCCGCAGTCGTAAGGCAACGCACACGAAAACCGCCAACTGGATTGAAGAGAATTTCGCCAAGGCGCTGCAAGGTGCGCGCTTGACCCTGCACGTCGCCAACGGTGCGCGAATGATGCTCGGGGCGCCGCGTTTGGCCAAGCTCTCGGCTACGTTGACGCGGCTGTCCAAAGGTCAGGTCCCACAATGGACCAGCGCCATGCCGCAGCCGGAAAAAGCCATTCGCTTCAGCCCGACCGTGTCGGACCAACGCCCTCGCGTGGTGTACCTGGCGGCTTGTGCCTCGCGGGCAATGGGCCCGGCGGCAGGGGATAAAGAGCAGATGTCGTTGTACGACAAAACCCGTGGTCTGCTGGAAAAGGCCGGTTACCAAGTGATCTTCCCGGACAACCTCGACAGCCTCTGCTGCGGTCAGCCGTTCGCCTCCAAGGGCTACGCCGAGCAGGCCGAACACAAGCGTCAGGAGCTGATCGGCGCGTTGCTGCATGCCAGTCGCGGCGGGCTCGATCCGATCTACTGCGACACCAGTCCTTGTACGTTAAGGCTGGTTGAGGATTTGGGTGATGTGCGTCTCGATCTGTACGATCCCGTCCGTTTCATCCGTACGCACTTGATGGATCGACTGGATTTCACCCCGCAGGAAGCGCCGATCGCGGTGCACGTCACGTGCAGCACCCAGCACCTTGGCGAGAGCCAGGCGTTGATCGATCTGGCGCGTAAATGCAGCAACAACGTGGTGATTCCGGAAGGCATTCATTGCTGCGGATTTGCCGGCGACAAGGGTTTCACCACGCCGGAATTGAACGCGCATTCGCTGCGCTCGCTCAAGGATGCGGTGCAGCATTGCAGCGAGGGATTGTCGACCAGCCGCACGTGTGAGATTGGTCTTACGCAACATGGCGGGATTGACTACCACGGGTTGGTCTATCTGGTGGACCGGGTGACGCACGCTCGTTCAGTCTGATCAATTTCCACTAGCAAAAAGGGGCGAATCCGCCCCTTTTTAGTGCGTTTATGAGTTAAAAACGCTTTCTTCATAACTTTATTCCTAAAAAGCGAATTCCTTTACTCGTTTGGAGTCATTTGTATAAGCCTTGTAGAACTTGGCTTAATACTGACTCGACGTGCCGGCCATTGAACGCCCAGCACCGAGACCAAACGTTCAGGAGATACCCATGAAACGTACCGCACTCGCTGGTCTGTTCATTTCCGCTGCAATGTTGGCCTCCCCCGTATTCGCTGCGGACAACAACCTGTGTACCGTCAAAGTGCAAGAGCTCAAGGACAAAGTGACCTCGATCCCGGCGACCTCCGAAAACACTCGGATGGAGCTCAATCGACTGCTCGCCAGCGCACAAGCCTCGCAAGCCGCCGGTGACGAGAAGAAATGCATCACCGAAGCAACCCAAGCACTGTCGCGTGCAGACAAATTGTCCAACGAACCCAACCCATAATCAGTTGAGGCCAACCTTCGGGTTGGCCTTCTGAGCTGTGTTGGCGTACACTGCGCACGCCTGTCGCTCATATGATTCACCGAGCAACAGGCACGGGGCCGTTTAGGATTCGACGCCGGTCGCGAAACTTTAGGTGCATGCCGAGTTGGTAACAGAACTCGTAAATCCACTGTTGCAACTTTCTATAGTTGCCAATGACGAAACCTACGGGGAATACGCTCTCGCTGCGTAAGCAGCCTTAGCCCTTCCCTCCTGGTACCTTCGGGTCCAGCAATCACCAGGGGATGTCTGTAAACCCAAAGTGATTGTCATATAGAACAGAATCGCCGTGCAGTACGTTGTGGACGAAGCGGCTAAAACTTACACAACTCGCCCAAAGCACCCTGCCCTTCGGGTCGCTGAGGGTTAACTTAATAGAAACGGCTACGCATGTAGTACCGACAGCGGAGTACTGGCGGACGGGGGTTCAAATCCCCCCGGCTCCACCAAATAAGCTATACAAATCAGGCACTTAGCGTTTACCGCAAGTGCCTTTTTTGTGCCTGAATGGGTGGTTCTGGCTCGGTTATGCCAGCTTAATGACAGCTCTCATGTCGCGCGGCCCTATCAGAAAGTCGGCTAGGCTGTTGGATTACGCTGATGAGGTGAAGGCGGGAAGGACTGTGCGGAAAAAGGTCGAGTAAGCGCGTCATAAGGGCGGCGGCGGTGTCGGGTAGTCTTCACTGTAGGACATTCGCCATATACCTCGTAAACCATTCGCTATAGCTATTCAGTATCAGCAACATCAGCCGAAACAATGATGGAACGGCCTGATGTGGCGAACGTCTGAGCTATAGTCGTGGGTACGCGACACGTTTTGTGAATTCGTATTTCGTGTCGTGTATTTATGTTGACTTACTTCTGTATGTCTCGATAATCGCGAGCCGAAACCACCGTTATTTATGCTTGGAGCCCGAAGATGAACTCCGCAAACCACCACCTTCTCGCTGACGCTCTCTCTGCTGCTGAGCTCATGGGCGCTGGTGCAGTGCGTTCATTGGACCTGCTGAGAGACATTGACGGCACCATCGACGCTGTGTCTCATCACACCAAGCTTTTTTATACAGCTCAGCGAGCGTTTGCCACGATACAAGCGTCTATCGCTGCCGGTGATGCATCAAAAGCCATACCAGAGGATGATTTGATCCCTGTCTTGGAGGCCCTTCAGGAAAAGCTTGTAAGGTCATATTCTGAATCCAAGCAGAAAATGGAATGTGCCAAAGCCGATCCCCGCCTTACCGACGACGATGGCGTGGTTGATGCCTACGTGGCGTTACTTGACTCTCTCGCTGCGCTGAACAGCACGACCGAGGGGCTTCGCTGGAGCATTCTTGAAAGTAACGCCGATGCCGAAACTCATCACACCTCTAAAGTTTTGAGTGATAGCAAGGACATAGACTCCTTTCTCGAGAGCCTGTGAGGCTAAAAATTACGGCCATTGATTTAGGCCGAAAATCTTTCCAGAATTCCTACAGCGCCTTATCGGATGAAATAAAGTCCGCGTTCAAGGACGCTTACAGACTCCTGATGACAGACCCTCAGCCCAAGAAATTGAGGCTTGAAAAGCTGTCGGGCTGCAAGCGACCTGGAATCTATACGATCCATATAACGCCAAACCACAGTCATAAGCTTAGTTTCGAGCTTGTTGGTACGGTGGCAGAGCTACGTAGGATTGGCACCCATAAAGAGATTGACCGAGCCCCGTAAGCCCGCCCCAGCGTCGGGTTTCTTGTATCTGGCGAGCGACCTCGCTCTCTGTGGTCTACGCTGAACTGAGCTGAGCTGAGGGAACAGCGACGTGAAAGTGTGTTACAGCCCGGCCTCGTGCCGGGCTTCTTGTATCTGGACTCCCTGCTACGCTTGTTAACTTCCGCAGAAGCTCCTCCGCGCATCTTGGGACGGCGAGACTAATTCGCGGATGGCGCGGGATATTGGAAGGCCTCACGGCTCGACCGAAGACAATCATCTGAAGCCGCGTATGACCGACCTTTTCAGTCAAGCTATTGATGCAGCAGCGTCGATTTTAATGCAACCCTTTCGAGGGAGCAGTCTTCGTAGCTCGATCAGTCCTCGCAGGATTGACCAAGGAAGCATCGACACTGCCCGCCTCCCCGTCTTTCGTTGGAACCAGCGTCACCCCTGAGACGGCGATTGCCAAACCTGGAAGCCTTGTGCCTGTCTTCCCGATTTCCAGGACACTGGCACCGTTCGCATTGAAATGCATGTTCAACCCCCACCATCCGGTATGAATGTTTTGGTCTCGCAGAAGCGCAATGATGAGGTCATGAATCGGAAATGAACGTTCCATGATCGACATTAGCTCGCTCCGGCAGTTGAATGATTGCAGCCTGCAAGAATAGAACACTCCTATTCGTTACGCTTGGTCACGGCGATACAACTCCCAGTCTATCGTCAAGCCGTCTTCAAAGCCGACGCGTGTTGTGAGACTCGCCACACGCATTAAGCCCACCCATCGAGACTTCTCGTATCCAAGTCGCTACTGCTTTTCATGGGCTGCGTGAAACAGCTGATGGGACAGCACGAGGAAAGTGAGATGCAGCCCGGCCCGTTACTGTTTCTGCCCTCCCCAATCTGTCCCGTCCCCCTCAATGAGCGGGCTTCCATCGTGCTCCACCTCCCTTTTTCCGCCCGCTACGATTAAGCCAGGATTGCAGATGCCTCCCTCACGAGCTGAAGCCACTCCGCTGCATTAATGACACCATCACGCTCCAATGAATTAGCCATTTCGATGAGTATGTCGTAGAGCTCCTCTGGGTCTATGTAGAGATCTGGCTCTCCGAGCATTCGGTGCCAGATTGCAAGTAGTTCTTTTTTTCTATCGTGGCTCATAACCGTTCACTGGGTAGCATTTTTTCATTGGAGCAAGCTCCTTTCCCAGCGTTCCACTCATTTTTAACCCGTGCCTTACGAAACAGTTGCCTTACGCCACGAATGGTAAAGCGCGCGCTAAATTAACGGAGGATCCAACGAAAGGATTTGGGACGTTCGCGCTGATCGTGGGCGTCTGCTCGCTGATCTTGGCGCGGAGAATGGTCGAGTCTGTGCAGACCGGCGCCGGGGCCGTGCATGATCCGGTGCACCATCTCGCAGCCAGGGCACTCGAACCAGAGACTGCCCTCCTCGGTCTTTGCCAGCGTGCGCGACAGTCTGCGGAAGGCTGTCACGGCACATCCTTGAAGAAGACGTGACCGCCAAGCTTCAATGTCTGCGTGGCCTTTGCCGACCAGCCCGGCGCCTTCTTCATGGCGATCGCGTAATAGTGCGTGGCACCGCCGGTTGGGTCTGGCACTTTTCCATCGATCACCTGGTCAGCGGCGATGCGCGCTTGGGCCAACTCGCGGAACGGGATCGTCTTCGCGCCTGACAGGTAGGCGAAGTTCGGGTCGTTCTTGTTCCAGCAGCTGAACTGGTAAGGCGCCTGGCACACGCCGGCGTAACCCTCCCCCCACCACGATTTGGTCTTGCCATCGTTTACCCGGTTGCGGATTGTCCAGGCGACGGCGATCTGGCCGGCCAGGCTTTCTCCGCGCGCCTCGCCGTAAATCGTGCGCGCCAAGATATCGCGATCTCTCTCAGTCACGTTCATCAGATATGGCTCCAGGATTTTCGATTAACGATTTTTGAAACAGTTTGAAAGGCGATGCAGAACTCATCGCCAATTTGAGAAAGGGTTGCACCAGCTGCGCGCCTGGCTCTGATGCTTATAACTGTCGCGTCATCCAGCTTTGCAGCACCGTTACGTGACCCGACTGTCCGAGTGCCGTGAGCAAGTTTGTCGTCCTCGTTCTCGAGACGAGTTTTCCACGAGAGGTTGCTGTAGTGGTTATTAGTTGGCTTACCATCACCATGAGCGACTTCCGTGCGACTGCCGACCGGAGCCCCGAGAAATGCAATCGCAACGAGCCGATGGGCTTCGAAATTCTGGTGTTCGTTATTTATGGTGAGCTTGTAGCGCGGGTATCCAGCCTTGTGCCAGCAGAAGGAAAGAATCTTGCCTGGGTACGTTCTGCGACCAGGCGTGCGTCGTCGAACGTGCCCGAACTCGCTTACATCGTAATCATCGGAGGCATGGCATCTGCGCCACTGCAGCGCATCGAGGTTCACGCCAGCGGGCACTGGCAGAGTCCTCACAAGGCACCCCACAAGGTACGGGCAAGGATGTCTCGGTCTTTTTCGGTAACAGCCATCGGTTTTCTCCAGACAAAAAAATCCCGCTCGATGGCGGGTGATTTGGGTGGTGGCGGGCTTTACATGGATTCAGCGGCGCGCGACTCGGGAGCGGCGACGATCTCAGGAACAACCGGCTCGACTGGCCAGACCGGCGCGGCGTACCACGTCGACTGCGCGGTGACCTTGCCCAAGGAAAACTTGTAGGTCTTCCAGGCTTTCAGGCTGGTGAGAAGCGCCGCTTGCTCGGCTTCGTCGTCAGCGCTCGCCTCGCCAGCATCAATGCCGTAGCCGAGCGTGTCGACGCGGTCTTGAATGCGCGCGATCTGGGAAACCGCCTTCAGGTTTTTGGCCGCGAGGGCAGACTTCGCCTCAGCCAGTTGAGAGGCTTGCAAGGCGGCAACCTTCATGGCTTTGGTGATGAGTTGGGACCAGTCGATATTCATGCCTGCTCCTCGGAAGACAAGGTGGTGGGTGCGTCCGGCAGCGGAGCCGGGAAGGTTACCGGGCCGTTGGGAACATTGATCAAGTCAGCGGGGAACGCTTGTTCCGGGCTGTAGTTCGATGGGATGGGCAGCAGGAGCGTGACGATGAGTTGGCCGTCGATCCTTTCTACGTCGCCGTCGAACCAATCCGACTTGATCGCGCCACGCGGCAGAGTGTCGCCGTCGCCCACTGGAGAAAAGTCAAACGCCTGTCCATTTACAACGAGCGTATCCCCTTCAACAGTAACGCTCAGCGTTTCATCACTTCTGATTGAGCTTAATTTAATTTTCATCAAAACCACCTTCCGATTGCGATGCAGTTCAGGGTGACTGTCGCTGAGGTGCTGATCGGCGAAATGACATAAATCGTACCGAACTGCAGATTTGTTGAATCGGGTGAGCTGGTGTTCCAGCAGAGAGCCGTAGAAGTTTGAATGGTGATTTCTGTTGTTGGTATTCCAACGAATGTTGCTGCGTATCCGCCGACAGTGAGGCCGCTACTGTAAAAGACAGCGCCCGCCGGGCTACCCATGGCCACGCCGCCAATAGCAACATGCTTAAAGCAGATTTGCGTCCCGTCTGCGAACCTGATGTAAGTGCCACTTGCATTTGATCCGGACTCAAACAAAGCCCCCGTTGGAACTCCACCAGATTGGGAGACCGTCCCCAGCATCGCTTGCACCGCGAGCCTAGAAGCGGTCAATACTGCCGGCAAAGTTGCGGGTGAGCCGGTGGCGGCCAAAAATGCATACAGTTCGTCGATGTTGCTTTGCGCTTTAGTAAACGCACTTCTCGGGGTGTCGCCGCCTACCCCTGTGGGAGCGGTGCCGAGATTGATCGTTTGCTTAGACATTGGTCCACCATAAATAAGAAATAAATTATCCAAACTTGATTGGATATCTTGGTTCAGACTTACACACTCATTTTTGCGAATACTGCCGGCATGAAGAAGGCAATTGGATTAGTGAATCCATCTGTAACCGCATAAAGTGTTCCGGTGCTGAAGCTCCATAGCGTTTTAACAAGTCGCCCAGCTTGAGAGCCTGTCAACATACTCATGCCAAACGTGTTGATTAGTAGATATTCATTCTCAGGAAAGTTGAACGGAACAGTGTAAAAGCATCTCGAGCTTCCGGTGCTCGAAGTCTCCGATCTTACGAACGTCCAGTTCTGAAAAGATCTCGTAAACAGAGCAGTCGGTGTCCCAGAATCAAAAAGGAGCTTTGATGCGCCGTCCCACAAACGCATGCCGTACGCCGCAACCGGCTGGGCTCCGAATGTTGCCGCAAAATAGCGACCGTTTGGCTGATTTGTATTTACGTCGTAAGCACGAACATAGAAGCCAGTCCAATTGCCCGCAGAGCCAAGAACTTGCATCGCCGTGAGACCAGCAATTCCACCAGTGTCTGGACGACAAAATACCAGCGGTGGCTCCTGACTAGTAATCACTCGCGGGAAACTAGTCGTCGATCCCAGACCGCTTTCTTGTGTAGGCGCGTAACGGCCGTTACAGATTACGTTAAGTCGAGCAAATTCTGAATCTATGACAACCTGATTGTTGTTGTTGGTGAATGAAAGACCATAACTCATTAGGCAAACCTTATGACCATCAAGCGCATGGTCCCACTAGTGGAAAGGCTAGCTGCAAAAGTGCGCGTGTGATTGTACACACGCGCAACTCCCGACAGCATTTCAGTTTCAAACTGAAAAGATGATGTTTCGCTGTATGGTCCGATGGGAATTACAATTGCAACAGAGTTTGATGCATCGCTACCCGGAACGGAAAAATCCAGATTGCTTTTCGTTTTGTTTGGGAAAGTGACAAGTGTTGAAAGAACGATTCGCATCGTGAATGAGTTCTCGTCAACCTGCAGCACTCCATCCGCTCCCCATATCCTCGCTCCATAGCTCATGCGGCGAGATTCCCCCATTGATAACGTTTAACGCCATTCTCATCGAACACTTTGCCGCCATTGTTATTTATGCTTTGGCGAGCAGCGCCTCCGAATGAACTGTTGAGCTCAAACACCCCGCTGACAAAATCGATTCGAATCCCACGCTGACCGGCAATGTAGTCTCCGGACTGCAGCACTCCGGTGATGATCAGATTCAAAATATCTGCTTGACGGATGAACGCAGAGTTCATGAACACTTGGCCGTTTTGCACTGCAAACGGGACCGATAAAGCACCGTTGATGCCGTTTACGATGGCGAAACGATCAGCACTCACCAAGAATTGGCTTTGAAGCCCGGCGCCAGTGTTTTCAATGCCAAGCCCAATTCCGGCAGCAATGTATTGGCCCTGCGCGTTCAGCTGCATTTTCACAGACCACATGGTCGTGAGCTTTCCATCAGTGGAAGCCTGAGCCTGGGACACCGTTTGAACAGCCGCCGATGCACCGTTGGCCACGGCCTGCACTGTTATGATTTGGCTCGCCAGTGCGCTGTCCGCAGATGACCGGGCAAGCGTCTCCGTTTGAATGGCGGCGGCGTTAGCACCGACGGAAGCACTGACGACATCCACTCGCTGACCAAGAGCTACGCCGTCTTCGATTCGTGCCGACTGCTCTGACCATACGCCAACGTAAATTTGGTCAGAGCCAGCAAAGCCCTCTGAATCTCCTGCAAGCGTAGGGTTCACCTGCACAAAGACGCCATCCAGCTTGGTTGCCTGAGCATTGACCTTGCCGTCAATGTTCGTGACCTTGGTGTCCAGCGTGCCAAGCGCCTGTGCCTGCCCCGCGATTCCTGTCTCCGCAGTACCGAGTCTGGACGTGATCCCAGTGATGGCTGTGCCTTGGGCAGTAATCGCCCCTCCCTGCTGGGTCACGGTACCGCTCAAACTATTCAGCGCGTCGACACTCGCCTTGCCGGTAAGCGCAGTTTGCAACCCGGAGATCTGCTGAGCATTGGCCGTCGTCTTACCGTCAACCGTTGTGATAGCGGCGGTGTTCTGCGTGACCTGGGCGGCAACGCCGTTGGCGGTCCTGATTGACTGGCCGCTATTCACCCAAAAATTGGCGTTCGGTGGTCCATTAGATCCGTCTGCGTTCGCTGGAACATCGACGATTGCAGTCCACAGGTTGTCGCCAACCCTCACAGTGTTGTCTCGTACATAGGCGTCGGTCGGGACGTATTCCAGAGCATCAACCAGATCGCCGATCTCATCCTGCAGTTCTTGCAAGCGCTCATTGACGGAGCCAGGGCCGCTTCCATCTATCAGGTCGATTCGGTCCAGAAGATGCTGCCCGAGCTCCGACTCGCTGATCTTGCCGGCGATCATCTCGAGAATGTCGGCCGCGTCCGAGCTTGACTGACCCATGACGCCCAGACCTGCCGGGTACCACGGCCCGACGTTGCCGATCCGGTCTACCAGGCGCGCCCAGAAGAAGAACGTCACGCCAGCGGCCAACCCCTGCAAGGTGTAGTCCTTTTGTGGGTAAGCCAGATCAGAAAGCTTTGTTGCTTGCTCAAGGCTGGTCGTCGGGCTGTACCAGATCTCGGTGCGCTGCGTATCCTCGGCGCCGGCGGGGAAACCCCACTTCAAGCCAATGCCGAACAACAGTGTTGATGCTGTGAGGAACGAGACCGCTGGCGGCGCGCCCGTTTTGCCGAGCAAATCAGTCAGGACCGAATTAGTCGGAATGGATGCAACATTCAGTGCGCTGATGGCTCGCACTCGCGCCAGGTACTGGCCGGAGTAAATGCCGCGCACCTCGGCCATCAATTCTCCTGTGCGAGGAACCTTGGTCCACTCTCGGGCGCCCCAACGCCATTCGACGTCGTAAGCCACTGCGCCGGGCGCCGCGTCCCAGGCGATGGTCATGCTGGTGACAGCAATGCCTTGCTCCACGACTACGTGCTGGCTGAGCAGAACTCGGGCCGGCGCTGCCTGAGTACCGATGGGGATCCCCGTAATCGGGCGGACATCAACGACGGCGCCGAAATCGATCGCATTGAACTTGCTCGGCTCGTGCTGAATCATTTCGAACTGGTATTGGTGCCACTCAGGGCGAGTCACGTTGCGGACGTAGAACTGCATCAACTTCAGGTCGTCGTAGTCCAGCGCCCAGCCGCATTCGGCCTCGGGCACTTCGCTGTAATCGGCCATGACCGTCAGCGCTCGCCCCGCCGCCGACTTCACCACGCGCGCCTCTGATTTGCCGCTGGGCAAGTTGAGGAACAGTCGAGCGCCCGCCGGCACAGCGGTGTCGCGGTCCAGCGTGATAACCCGGCCGGCAACCGCAGAGATGCGCCCACCATTGGCACGCCCGGCCAGCGCGGGATCGGCGATCGCAACCACTTGCCCTGGCTTGGGAATTTGCCCGTCCAGCCCCACGCGCATGACTGCGCCGCGAGTCTGCAACTGCTCAGTCAACAGCGCCCACTGGCCCGCGCGCTGGCCTTGGCCGAGAGACGTGCAGCCGATCGCGTCGACAGCAAGCTCGCGGACAATGCCGAGCTCAGCCATGGCGTCCTCATCGAACACGGGCTCTTTGTCGGTTTCGAAGCCCTGATCCGGGTTATCCCAAGCCACCATGGCCGAGGTGTGACGGTCCCGCGCGCGGGTTCCCTCGTATTTGATTTCGCCGTTGTTGAGAATCTGAGACGGACTGTAGGTGTAAACCGGGTCGCCAGGCATATCGGCGTTCACGACGATCTGGCTGCCATCCCAATAGGCCATGCCATGAAAGATCGAGGCGAGATCCTGCAGAACAGCGTAGGCCTCCGCCTGCTTCTGGAAATAGAGGTTGCAGGTGAAGCGTGGCTCTTGGCCGCCCTTACCGTCGGGCACCATCTGGTCGCAATACTGACCAATGCGATACAGCGACCACCGATCAACCATGGTCGCGTCGATCCGCTCGCCGAGGCCGTAATACGGATGCAGCACCAGGTCGTAAAAGATCCAGGCAGGGTTGTTCGTGTAAGCCTCTTGAAAACTGCCGTCCCAGATGCCGTTACTGGTGCCGGTGCCGCTGGTGCGGTAGGTCCTGGTCGCCGCGTCATAGTTGGCCGGCACGCGAATAATGCGCCCGCGCATCAGTGCCGCGACTTTGGCGATATCGCCGCCGAATTGCTGAGCGTCATACTCAAGGCAGCCGACCGCCGTGAGTGGGTATTCTTGGTCGCTGTCGACCACTTCGGCGATGGCCTCGATCAGCATTCCGTCTTCTACGACAGAGCTGTTCGCCTCTGGCGTGAGGCGGCGCACGCGGATTGTCCAGCGGCTGCCGGCGGGTAACTCAAGCCGATGTGAGCGCTCGTATTTCGTGATGTTTTTCCGATCAACGAAAGAGTTCAGGACCGGCAAATACGGGCCGCTGTCGGTCGAAATCTCTACCGAATATTCGATCCTGACGCCGTTGATGTTGCCCTTCGCATCCTGACTTTGCAGCCGAGGCCACGCCAGCCGAATGCGGACGGCATCGATCAGCGAGTTGTTGATCGTGTGCAACCAGGGTGTGGTGCTGAGCAGCTCTTGGTTGACGGAGATTTCGTTGCTGGCTTCGGTTATGCCTTCGAGGCGCGTCTGGTTCAGCTCGCCAGAACGGAACTGCCATTTCACGCCCGGGAAGTTGAGCGTGCCGTCCTCGGCCTGTACCGGCGTACCGTCGAGCTTGATGGAACGAAGCCCATTCACCGGGCCGACAATCGGCCCCCAGCTCCAGAGGTACACAATCCGCGCCGTGGCAATAGAGGGCACACCGTTCGAGGCGATGCTCGGCTGCTTCTGCTTGGCTTCGCCACCTTTGCTGCCGGCAATGGATCGGCGCTTTCTAGGCTCGGCCTGCGCCTTTTTTGCTGCTGCGCTCATGCGCCCTCCAGAATGCAAAAACCCGCCGAAGCGGGTGGTTAAATGTTGTCTTGGGTGTAGATCCCACCCGACTCGACCGCGCCGCCAATCTCGCGCTCGCCGTAGAGCAACGGGTACGGATTGCCCTGGGCGATGGTCGTGACCGCGCCGCCGAAGCCGTAGCTCGGGTTGTTGCCGTCTTCATTCTTGTCGTTGGTGTTCGCTTTCGTGGTTGGCGACAGCATCTGCACCACACCGCCCAAGCCGACAGCCACGCCGCCTGCGAGCAGTGCAACGCCGAGGCCTGTTGTCGAGCCACCACTGAACATACCAGCCACGATCAGCGCCACGCCGAGCAAGGTCTGGAACATGCCTGCCTGCTTGCTGCCCTGAATGATCGGCATGATGCGGATCGTGCGTATACCGGCAGTCTTGTGGTCTAGCTCCTCGCCACCGACGTTTCGCTCGTCGATGAACACCGCAAAGACCAATCCTCTCTCTTCGGCGGTGCGCACAAACTTTTCGAAGCCTGGCTTCATGTTGCACATGGCGCTCATCGCATCACGAAAACCGTGGAGGTCCAGGGTGTATTGGCGACCGAAGCGCTTACCCAGTACTCCGCCAAGTTTGATCATCATCATGCTCATGAACGGTAATCCTTGTGTCGAAGAATCAACTTCACCCGGTTCGCCATCGACCAGCCATAAACTTCACGGCACGCGAGGCGGCCAGGCATGTGGTGGTAAATAAACGGGCCGGCGCCGCCCAGCGCTGCCGCGGGCTCGCTGACCAGCGCCGGCTCATCGCCCAGGTAAATCACCGCGTGGTTGGGATGAAAGCAGTCGCGGCCCGGCGTCGGGATCTGCAGTACCAGCATGTCGCCGCGCTGCGCCGTGTCCACCTGGTAGAAACCGGTCGCCTTGAAGTTGTCCTCGTAGAGGCTTGGGCCGGCGGCGTCTTCCCACCATAGATCATGGCGCTCAAAGTTCGGCAGTTGCAGGCCGGCCTCGCGCGCGTACCAATCGCGGCACGCCGCCCAGCAGTCCAGCAAGCCATGGGAGAAGTCTCGACCCAGCAGCGGCGCCCGGAAGCCTGATGGCTTGAACCACTCGAACTCACCGCCCGGCCAGCCAACAATGCCCCAAGGCAGTTCGTGCAGCTCGCAGCTGACCCGATCGGCCATGCTGGGCGCCGGCGCTTTGTCGGGGTGACTGTGGATGATCGCCAGCACTTCGCCGCGATCTTCGGCGGCAGCCTGGTCACGCTCACTGATCTGGAAGTTTTCGCGATCGGTCTTTGCCAAATTGGCGCACGGGACATATTCGCGGCCGGCGACGGTGCTGATCAGCAGGCCGCACGCTTCTGCCGGGTACGCCTGCGCCGCGTGGGCGCGAATCGCGTCCTGCAACTGTTTGTTGATGCGCATGAATTACCTCGAACTGGTGATCAGGCTGGCGCCCATTGAGCCGCCGAACCGACGGGTGTTGCCGCGCAGCTTGCAGCTGCTCCAACGCCCAGGACAGCGATCCTCTGCCGGGTTATCAGTGGGCTGGTTCTTTTTGTCGAACATCGCCCCGCCTGTGTAGGCGCAGGCCTCGCCGCGATACCCGCCACGGCAAGCCCACCGACAGATCTTGGTGATCTGCTGGGACGGCAGTTGCTGACCCTCCATATCCGTGGGGCTCGACAGCGAGAACACCACCGCCGCGCGGCTTTCTTCGGTCTTCTGCTCGATGTACCAGAGGTTGACCTTGCTCTGGTCGCTCGCGTTGGGATTGCCCTCCGGGAAGTTCGCCGCATCCAGGAAATGCCGGAACGTTTCGATGACACGAACCTTGGCGCCGGCTAGGTCACGGAACTGCAAGCACAGCGCGGTGATGGCGCCCGGTACGCCGCCCAACTCGTTGGCCACCTGCATCGTCGGCGTCGCCGGGCGTCCGTCGCCGCGGATGTCGAAACCTTTTGCAGTGATTTGGAGCGGTGAATAAACCTGGCCCTGCCAGATGATGTCCCCTTCTTCCGCGTGGCCATGGAAACGCCAGAGATTGGCGCCCAAGCGTGTAGCGTCGAGCTCAAACAACCGGATCTGGTTGCCCGGCTCGAGCTTCTGAATGTCAGCTGTGTAATTCATGGGCCTCCAGAAACAGAAAACCCCGCGCTGGGCGGGGTTCGTTGATGTTGTCGATCAGGGGTTGTAGACCTGCTTGAAAATGAAGGTCAGCGTGTACATGTCACCGCCGAGGGGCCGCGGCTTATATCCGGTACATCGGTACCGGCCTTGCTGCCCACCGGGCGGCGTCCAGAGGAACGACTTGTACCCCTCGTGCCGATCGAGAAAATCCCAGACACCTCTTAACTCAGAACCCGGTGCCAGCGCGCCGGTGTGAGTCATGTTCCAAGTCTGCCGCTTGGTGTTGATCCCGATGCCGCCGGCTTGGGTATATCCATCCCCGAAATCGTTCTCCCAAACGTTTTGAGTAACGTCGCCGTCAGTGCCGAGTTGTGCGCAGTAGCTGAATGTTTCCACCATCAGACTCGTCTCCACAGCAAACCGCCTTGCCCCATCTCACCCTGAAGAACACGGCGGACGGTGGCAGTCAAACCCTCGCCCATCATTTCGCCTTGCCGGCGCGCGTCTGCGTCACTGGTGCCGGGCTGAGCCTGCACGGTGACAGGTGCATTGACGGTGATACCGCCGCGCCCGCCGCCATTGCCTTCGCCCACGCTTTCAGTCGCCGCAGATTGACGGGCCAGAAAATTGGTCAGGTCTTTGTTCTGCGCTGGGGCGACAACCCGCTCACCGCCATCGAGTAACCAGGTGCCCTCCTTGGGAATGTTGCCCATGCCATCGTGCGCCATACCCGCAAGCGCTGCGTTGGCAACGCCTGCAACCATTGGCGCGGTAGCCGCCGCAGCGGCAGCGGCAGCCGCCGGAGCAGCGGCTGGGCCGACGATAGGGATTGCAGCGGTCGAAGCAAACGCCGCGAGACTCGCCTGAAAAGCTGTCGCTTGGGCGTTGGCCACCAAGGCTGGAATAGCACTCGCTTGCGTGGTTTTGCCCACCAGCAGTTGCACACCTTGATAGATCAGCCATTGCGCGGCCATGTCCGAAAGCGCCTGCAATGTTGACTTGGCGAAGCTGCCCACCAGATTACCGAGAGCATCGCCGGCATCCTCGGCACCACTCGCCACATCGGAGAGGAATGTACTCAGGCTGCTTTTCGCACCATCAAGCACAGAGGACGTTGCCTCTGCCGCCATAGCCGAATAATTGGATGCCGCGTCGACATAGTTCTGCCAAGCATCGCTGACACCATCCATCCAGTTCGACTGAGCTTCATCAAGCTGATTGTAGTGGTCCTGCTGAATGACAAGACGCTCAGCAAGCGCCTCATCCAAAGCGGCGGTCTGCTTGTCATAATTTGTCTTTGCATCCGGATCTTTAGCCAGAGATGCGGCTTCATACTGCTTGTACATCTCCCGACGCTGTTTGTTGAAGTCCTGATCGATCGACAGCATTTCCTTGAGTCTGGATTTGTACTTGTCGCCTTGCCCCGCGCCAGCCAATTCCTGGTCAAACCCATCCTTGGCCGACTGGTTGCTCTCGTCGAGATTGAACTTCAGTGCGCCGAGCTTAGCGGCATCTTCATTCGCCTTGACCAAGGCCTTTTTAGTATCCAGTTCGGCGGCCAGGCCGGACAGCTCCGACTTCCGCTGCTCGCTGAGTTTCGCGTAGTTACCGCTGGAAATTTCAAACGCCAGCTTCTCCACTTCGGTAGCGCTTTTGCGCTTCCCGGATGATTCGTCGATCAGAGCAATCTGGCGTTTATAGTTTTCCTGAGCGTCCTCAAAGGTCTTGAGGTTGGTCTTGATAGCCGAGGTGTTGCTTTTGGTTTCGGCGGTTGCCGCTTTATTCGCTTCTGCCTGTGCCTTGGAAGCATGGGCGGTCGACATAATTGCAGCGCGATCTGCTTCGGAGAGTTCTTTATGCTCAGCGATGTAGCGGCTCGCCTCTTTGACAGCGTCGTTGTTGTCTTGCAGTTTTCCGAGCTGACCCTGCAATGTCTTCAGGTACTTCTCGCCGGCGGCAGTTAGACCATTTGTGGCCTGAGCAGCGCCCGTCGTAGCTGCAACCCCTTTGTTCATCTCGCCATTCAAGGCGTTTAGCCGGCCCCTTGCATCTGTGGCAGAAGCAGATGCTTCCGAATAGGCACCTGCTCGTTTTATCCATGAATCAACGACCTTCGGGTCTACCTGGCCGTTTGAGCGCAGCTCCTCAATTATCGGTGAAAGCTCTTTTCCGGCGGCCGACGCCTCTGCAATTCTCTTTGAATACTCAAGAAAAATTGCCGTCCCGCTCGCGCTAGATCGTGGACCGACAAGACCCGTCTTAAGACTTGTTTGGAGCTCTTCGTACTTTTCCTTTGCGGCCTTGATGCCTTCGGCCTCGGCTTCACCCCACCGAATCAGGGCAGCCGCTTTTTGGTCGCGGGTCAGTTGTTGGAACTTTGCAATTACGTCATCAAGCGGACCCTTCAATCCCTCCAGGCCTTGTGCGGCTTTCTCTGCACTGCTTCGAAAGTCCACAAATGAAAGTGCGACTGCGCCGGTAATGAAAAGGAGCCCAATCGGACCGCCCATTAAGGCGAGGAGCCCGCGGCCAGCCGTTGCCATGGCTCCAAATGCACGGCCGGCCAAGGTGGCTGACGCGGCGGCGGCATCCGCAGCGCGCGACGTCGCCGCCAGCGCGCTGGCAGCAACAGAAGTCTCAGCGTAGGCAACTGCTGCCGCCGCACGCATCGCGTAAGCCCGCTCTATTTGAGCTGAAGTGGCGATCGTTGTTGTCGCAAGTGAGCGCTCTGCTTGCTCGACTTTCTTGATGACCGCAACTTCTGCCAAGCGCAGCTCGGCAAGACGCGAAATCGACGCTGCGCGGCCTATATCGTTGATCTGGGCAGCCAGACGTTGCTGCTCTAAAAGGCGTTCAGCGACCAGCGACGATTGGACCGCTTTAATATTCGAAAGCTCGGAGGACTGTCTGACACGATCAGAGGCTACCTTGCCTTCGGCAGCCTTGATCTCTAAGCCGGCCCGCTGCAAAAGAGCTTTAGCATCAATTTGCTTGGCCTGAGCCGCGTACAAATCTCCCTTAGCGGTAGCCGCGGTCGAAGTAAGCAGAGTCTGGTTTGCCTTTGAAGCGTATAGCGCTTCTCCTGCCCAGAGCGTGAAGCGTCCAGCAATCAGCCCCAAACCCGCGTATATGTAAGATGTTCCAGCTTGACTAAAATAGGCTTCGTTCTCTTTGCCGTATGCCTTCAAGCTTGGCAGCGCTTTGTCAATGGCTTGCGAGATACCCACGAACTCGGCAGAAACACGCGAGCTTGCACCTGTAGCCTGGTCGAGCTCGCCAACGAACCGTGTCATTGAGTTGCTGATTTTCGTGAAACTATTGCCAATCGTCGTGGCTGTTTTGTCGAACAGCGCATCGACCGCGCCGGATTGGCTTTGAATTGCTTTAACGACTGCTTCGGCCGTCAGCTCGCCAGCGGCGCCCAAAGCGCGCAGCTGACCGACGGTCTTCCCCATTCCGGCCGCAATAGCTTGGGAAAGCGCTGGAGCCTGCTCCATCACCGAGTTCAGCTCTTCGCCGCGCAACACGCCAGATGCGAACGCTTGGCCCAACTGAATAAGGGCTGCGTTCGCACTCTCAGCGGACGCTCCCGAGATCGCCAGCGTTTTGCTGACGGTCCCGACCACGCCGGCGACATCCTTCCCGGAAAGTTTCAGCGCGTCTTGGTTGGTCGCAATCCTTTGATATAGCTCAGCAGTGGCAGATAACGGCTGTGCAGAAGCCTGGGCGATATCGAAGACTGCTTTCTGTGCATCAACAAGCTCAGATGAGCCTGAGGTGACCAGCTTGAGCCGGTTCGTAAGAGTGCTGTATGCCTCAGTGGCCTTGTAAACACTGTTGACGCTGAACGCTGCCGCCAATGGGCCGGCAATTCGAGAGGCTACGCTGGAGAGCGAAAGAAACTGGCTCTGCAATGCGTTGATACGCGCAGATGCGGCGTCGGCGGAGGACCCGGTGCGCATGACCGACTGTGACGCACGATCCATGTTCTGCTGGAATCCACCGATTCGCGCAATCAGATCCAGCGTCAACGTGCCTAGCGATCGAGATGCCATTTACTTTTCTCCAGACATAAAAAACCCGGCTTGTGCCGGGCAATTTCTTTCAGCCTTTATCTTTCCGTTATTTCGATCTCCGGGGCTCCTACCTCAGTAAAAACACACCTTGCTTTGTATGGCAGGACAGCGCCGAGACCATTTTTCGCCTCAAATTCCAATTGAGAGACGGTATTGCCTGTTGTTTTATTTGAAAATGCTGACGAGTTAAGCGCGCTGAAATTTACGGATGATGGGAACTTAGAGTTTTGGAGTACAAGCTCGCGGCACAACTCTCCGGCATTTGACTCGGTTACAGCCTTGCTTGACTGAGTGACCGCATCCGAACCGATATCATCCTCAGACAAATAAAATCTCTGACTATTTTTACAATCGACAAAAACGACGATGTTATTAGGCGGTGAACTTCGCTGATCGGAAAGTCCCGCGTAATCAACGGAGTCACAACTCGGAGACTCTGCAGCCTTTGAAACTGCCAAGCGCTCCAGCTTCTTAATTCTTTCGACACCGGCATCTCCCCATCTTTCGAAGGTTTTTCTGTATCCATCCTTCGTATAATTAGTCAATGCATGATCAGAAATTGGCGCCGCTGCATTTACCTGAGCCACCAGAAAAAACGCTGAAAATAGAAAAAACCGCATCGGTATCCCTCCGTGAATGTCGGTGCAATTTATCACCATCCATGGTGATGATCACGCCCACTCCTCCATCGCCTTTTCGAGCGCCAGCGCTTGGTGGTCGGCGTTTGGCATAAAATCAGAAATCTCGGCCTTGCCGCCCGCGCCGCGATTCACCTGCAGCGCGATGATCGCAGTGGACAGCTCTAATCGCCGTCCTACATCAAGCGTTCCATGCTTGTCGCGATAGGCAGACCAGGCCAATACCTCAGCATATGAGAGATTGGCCTTCGCTTCCGCGATGGTGCACCCGCCGACTCCGTTGAGCACCAGTTCGTGCAACAACTCATCGGCGGCCGTCAGTTTTTTACCGGGTTATTGACCTCGTTCACTGCCTGCAACAAAGCGACGCCCAGATCGGAGTCGAGGTTCACCGCATCTTCAAAGGGCAGCTCTTCGTTACCGGTATCGCCGAGCATGATGCTGGCAGACAGGTAACGAGCATTTTTGAAACGCTCTGCTTCACCGCCAGCGAACATGGCCTCCATGACCCCGAACGCATGACGACGGATGTGCACCTTGAATTTGTCGGTCACTTCCTTGCCTTTGGCGTCGGCGTGTTTCCATTCCACATCGCGAGCCACCAAGGCGTCAGCAATGACGCCCCCCTTCTTTTTCAGTTGAGCCAGGTTCATGCGAGCCCCTTATGCAGTTTTGCGGATCCAGGCAGAACCGCCCGAACGCTGAATGGTTGCGGCGGTGCTGACCACGGTGTTGGCCGCGAAATCGAACGGGAAGTCAGAGACGTAGCCGTCGTAGATGAACCAGGTGCGCGAAGGCGGAAGCACGAAGTCATCGCCGCCAACGTTGAGGGTCGGCGGAATATCAGTACCGTCCGACCAACCCACCGCCCAAGCCACGCTCTCGATGCTGTCGTCTTCCGAGAGTTGATGCAGGCGAACGTGAGAAGCGTTGCGCGGGTCGGCGTTCAGCGTGAGCGAAGCTTGTCCCGGCGTGCGCAGGCCGCGCATGTAGCGACGGACTTTGTCGCTCAAACAAGTGACTTCGATCTGATCCGCAGGGTTGCCACCTGGACTGAAAGCGGTAGCACATTCAATTTCAAGTACTTCGAAAACCGCTGGATCGGCGGCAGTCGGCACTAGCGCGTAAACCTGCGTGCCTTGGGTAAGAATCGACATGGCATTCTCCAAATGTCGGGCATAAAAAAACCCGCACTCGGCGGGTTGATTGGGGGTGGTGCTTTATCGAAGGGTGATCCAGTCGATATCAAAGCTGCGATGATAATCCTTCGTCGTCGGGTCCATTCCAGACGCACCCCAGCGGGTGATGTTTGCGCTCAATTCCAGAGCATCCCGCAACGCTTTCGTGACTCTCGTCGCGGAGTCCGCGCTGGCGGCATAAACGTCGACCTGCAACGTGAATCCGTCAGCGTCAGGTCGGCCAGCAAGGTAGTTCTCGGGGCTGCCGTCAATCAGACTCCAGACCACGTAAGGTTTCAGCACAGGTTTGGGCGCGTCTTCGGGCACTTCGCCGAATGAGTAAATGCGGCAGTCGATGCCCGCACCGATCAACGCGGCGACGCCGGGATCAGATGAGCAGACCAAAAAAATAGGTGGGTCCATCAATTCCCCCTGAGCGCGGCATCAATCTCGCGACCAAGACTCGCCACAAACTGGTCAGTGACCGCGCCGACGTTCTGTGAAAACGCCGGACGCATGAAAGGCGCCGGCGGCGTGAACTGGGTGCCAAATTCGATATAGCGCCAGTGCCGGGTGTCGCCGCCCGGATTGCCGCTGGCGTCCTTGCTGTGCTGGTTTGACCCAGCACCACCCCGCACACCGACGCGCATCACTACGCCGCCCTCGCGCCGGGATTGCTTGGTCGCCTCCTGGGTGATGATGTTTTTCCAGACCTTCTCTTTTGTTTCCGGATCATCCAGCGCCTTGGCCCGCGCTTTGGCGTCATCGCGAACGATGTTCATCGCTTCACGGGCCGCTTTGCGCAGGCCTTTTTTCTGAAGCTTTGGCGCCAGACCACGCATTTTCTCGACCGTCGACGCGACACCCTGCAAGCGCGAGGAAATCGAATTAGCCATCCTTGACCCCCTTCGAAACCAACAGCGTCAGGTACTCAAGACCGGAAACCTTGTCGGCGAGCGGCGGCCCCTCAATGCTGTAGATCTCGCCGCGATAAAGAATCCGCATCGTCGGCAGCACGCCCGGGCGATACCTGATCACCATCCGGCCAGTGGCCACCGACTTGGCAGCTTTGGCAGCGACCAGGTCGCGGGCCGACGAATCTTCAACGCTGGCCCAGACTTCGGCGAGCTTCACCCACGCCGGCTCCAGAAAATTGCCGGTAGATGGATCTCGCAGGGTGATTTTGTGCTGAATTTCGATGCGATGGCGCAGTTTTCCGGCCTGCATCAAACACCCCACTCGACCCGATATGGCGTCAACAGAGACTTTGAACCCGACGGCAATTCGCTAAAAGCGCCGCCTGCGACATCGTCTTCACGATGCTCGTAAAGGCTCCCAGCCTTCAACAAACAGGCCGCAACAATCGACGGGTTTATCACGATGGGATCAGATCCCGCCGTACCATCAATGACCGCAGCGGCCAGTGCATCAGCGTCCGCATAGAAGCGCCGATTCAGGTATTGAGCGGCACTGTCTTCGGCGGCAGCGAGAAGAAGCTCGACATGGGGCTGGTCAAAATCTTCGGCTCGCAAGTGACGCATGGCGACCTCGATAGCGATGACGGTCATGTCAGGCGCCTTTCTTCTTGCCGGCCGGTTTGCTTGCTGCCTTGTCGCTGGTCAGCGGATCGGGTGAATTATTCTGTTCAGTCAGATCCACCAGCGGGTCGCCGTCGTCATCGCACTCCTCGGCGTAACCCATTTGGATCAACTGTCGGCCGTGCTGCTCATCGGTGATGAACGGCGAGCCTTCTGCCAGCGCCTTGCCGCCCAGGTACAGCGGCTTGCGGGTAATCATTTTCATGGTTGCCTCCAAAGGCCGTCCGAGAACGGCCTATTTAGGGTTAGCCGCCCGAAGCAGCGGGCGCGGTAAACGAGCCGTAGATGAAAGCTTCAGGGCGCTTAACGGCCAGCGCCACACGCTCTTCACAACGGATCGAAATCATGTTGTTCTCGAAGTCGTCGGCGTTCTCAGTCGAGATCACCACGTTGGCGTCTTCACGGTCGAACAACTGCGCACCGGTCTGGAATGCGCCGGTCAAGAACTTGCCCTGGAAAGCGGCGATCTCGGTCGCGACAACTGGCAAGCCCCACAGCAGAGGGCCGGACAAGCCCAGCGGGTTGGCCAGAATATAGCGGCCCAAGGAATCCTTGGTGAGCTCGATCTTTGCCCAGTCAATAAAGTGCAGTACGTGGCCGGAAGCCGGCAGGCGGGCCAGCTGTGCCTGGAGCATCGCCAAGCGCAGATCATCGATACCGGACTGCTTGTCCACGTCAAATGCTGCGTCGAACGCAGTGGCCTGGGGAACGATGCCGTGCAAGTGAACACCAGTACCGTCGCCGAACAGAATTTCCGCTTCTTCGACATACTTGAGGCCGTAACGCATTTCGACATCGATAGTCGATTGCAGCTGCGCGAAGTCGTCAAGGATCTGTTTCGACGCTTTGAACATGTGTGCCAGCGTGCTCACGGCGGTCATCTTGGTGGCGAACTGGATATCGCTATACGGTTTCTTGGTGCCCTCAGCCACGACCCGCGCAGCATTGGTGAAGCCGGTTTGCTGCACCCAGAAGATTGTCGGCTGAGTGGTGCGGCCCGGTGCGATCAGATCGCGAATGAACAGGCGCTGCTTGGGCGCCACGTCGATGCCTGGAAGACGTTGCGGTTCTACGACGCCGCCTGGCACGCCAGTGCTGAGCAGAGCAGCGTGCACAGGAATGCTGACTCGACGATTACCCTCGACGTGAGCGGAGAACTGTTTCAGTGCTTCGCTTTTGATGACGACGCCGCCGACAGTGTCGCGGGAAGCAGCGGCAGTATTGGCTGGAGCGCGTGCAAATTCTTGCTCAAGTTCGCCGAGCTGCGCCTTCAGTTGCTTCTCGGCTTCGGTCAGGCTGTTGAATTTGGTAGCCAGCTCGTCGACTGCGCTTTTGGTTTCTTCCGACAAGGAGCCCGCCTTCTTGGCTTCAGCCAAAGCATTTTCAGCCTGCTTGCTGAATTCGTCGGTGGCCTTCTTGAGCTCATTGGAGACGTTCTTCAACAGGTCTGCAGTGGTGTCGCTCATGGTTTTTCTCCGGTTTGGGTAGCTGCTGCCGAGAACCGCGAAAGTGCGGCCTGTAGTTCGGCAATGGGGTCGGCCAAATCGGCCGGGGTTGCGGCAGCGTTCTGCTTGCCGGAGGTGGTAGCGCCAGGCTTACCAGCCTTGAGTTCTTGAATCAGGGCGCGGCGCTCGGAGCGCGGCATGCCCTGTTTTGCCAGGATCAGATCCATACGGCGGGCGGCAACCTGGTGCGGCGCCGATGCGCCCACATCCTCGATAGCGGCATCCGAGGAAAGCAGGCTGTCGGCAAACCCTGCGTCGATAGCAGCAGCCCCACCCATCCAGGTCTCGACATCCATCAGCTTGCGCATGACGTCGATTGGATCGCCGGTTCGCACGGCGTAGATGTCGGCCAACGTGCCATCGATCTGTTCGAGGAAGTCGGCGACCTCACGAATGTCGTTGCGATCGCCGGCGGCCATGGTCCAGCTGTTGTGGATCATCAGGAAGCCGGCGCGAGCAATCTGGATCTCGTCCGCCGCCATGGCGATGAACGAAGCAGCAGAAGCCGCAAGGCCGAGAATCTGCACAGTGACCTTGCCCTTGTGCTCGCGAAACAGGTTGTAGATGGCCAGCCCTTCAAACACATCCCCGCCCGGGCTATTGATCTTGACGACGACATCGCTGTCGCCGATGGACCGCAGCGCGGCGCTGATGCGCTTTGCCGTGACCCCTTCGCCCGTCCACCAGTCGTACCCGATCGGGTCGTAGATGGTGATGGTGTTGTCATCAGTGCTCGCAGCCTTGATCGATGGATTCCACCGCTCCAAGGCCTTCGGCGTCAGGTCGCAGTGAACCTGCGCGCACGGCCGAGCCTCCGGCGCGGCCGGAAGAGTCTTTAAGGTCATGGGTTACTCCAGGATCAAGCGGCGAGCCGCGGTAGCGATATCAGTGCGTGAGCCATCATTGGCCCATCAGGGTTTCCAACTTCCAGCGCTTTGGAAGCCAAATCGAACGCCTCTTGAATGGCGCTTTTGTCGCCGCTTTGGTTGGCCGACGCGATGCGCAACATAAATGCCGTGGCGGCCGGTGACATACCTGCGGACTGTTTGCCCAACTGGTCCAGCGGGACGAGCGCCGACTGGACAGTGAACGTATCGCCGCCCGGGATTGGCGCCATGTTCTCCAGGCGCCGAACCTCGTTACGGCACATCCAGCCGTTTTGCAGCGCGGTGTTGTACCAGGCGCCGCGACCGGCACTGTCGGCGCGCAGCAGACCTTCAACCGCGAACTCTGCGAAGAATTCGTCGGCATCGGCCTCGCCGATCAGACAGCGAGTGATTTCCTGCTCAATGTTCACCAGGAGCGGACGCAGGCTGTTGGTTAGAAAGTGCAGGTTCTGCGCCTCCACCGAACTGGCCCAGCTGGATTGCTTGTCCATGTGCCCGACCATGAAGGGCGGTACGCGGAACCAACGACACATCTCCTCGATGCTGAACGAACGCGACTCCAGCATCTGGGACGCTTCAGGGTTCATCGTGATGCCCTGATATTTCAGCCCCGCTTCGGCCACCATGATCTTTCCGGCGTTTTTGGAGCCCATGAACGATCCGAGGCTGCTACGCAGTTGCGCGCGCTGGGCCGGGGTGAGCACCTTGTCGCTGGTCAAAATTCCGGAGGCCTGCATGCCCTGGGCGAAAACCTTCGCGGCGGCCTCCTCGACTGCCATGGCTGAACCGAAAATCTCCTTGCCGGTCGTGACAGGCAGCATCCCGCAGACCCCGTCCAGACCGAAGCCGCGAATATGCATCAGGGTCTTTTCCGGGATATCGCGCTCAACTCCATTTTCGGTATAGGTGTATTTGAGTCGGCCATTGTCATCGCGCTTGACCTTCATGCACTGGGGCAGAAGCGGCACCAAGGCGATGATCCGGCCAGCCAGCATCTTTTTCTCGACGAAGGCATTGCCGCGCAGACAGATGCTTGCCACCACCAGCAGCATGAAGCGCTGGGGAGTCATTTCCGCGTTGGGCACCCGGCAAAGCAACCGATACAGAGGGTGGTCGGTGGCCGGGGCGCGCGACCCATCCGGCATCCGCCGGTACAGCTTCAGTGGCAACGTCGAGACCGACTCCGAAAGCAAGCGGACGCAGGCCCAGACCGTGGACAGCTGCATCGCTTTGTCGACCGACACATGCTGACCACTGACCGAGCTGCCAAACCATTCCTTCCAGAACGCACCATCTTTTAATCCGATGGGCACACCAAGCCAGTCCTGAAGAGCGGCCTTGATTCGCCCGGGTTTATTTTCGCGCGCCATCAAAGCCCCACCATAATTGGATTATCGAAAAAGCCTTGTAGATCGCCACACCCAACAGGGTTTAGCGCTATGAGTGTCGTTGCGTCGAAGGTAGCCATAAGTGGGTCAATCTTTGCTGACCCGCTCACCTGCTTGTTGATTGCGATCGCATTGCCAACCGCGACCGTTCTGGCATTACCGACGCACCAAGCCATAAGCCGTGTGCCGCCGTGAACGAACTCGCCACCGGCGACCTTGCGCTCAGTGGTTTTGATTGCTCCGTTGAGCCTCCAGCCCTGGGAGATCGAAACGATCTGCTCCATAGTGATGCCGCGCTCTTCCGTGGTCAGCTCATCAACGATGTCGCCGATCCCGGCCGAGTCCACGCCGATGGCCTGTTTGTCCGGAAGAAGTCCCGCGTCACGAACCTCGCAGATGATGTCTGCAACCTCCAGAACATCATCACCAGGCCGTTCGACAATGGTTAGATCGCCGTCAGCTTCAAAGTCGCGCAGGCTGGAAACAATGTCCTTGCGTCGTTCCAGCGCAATCTTGTGAGCCCAGGCGTGCGCCCAGTGCAGCCACCGCCGAGTTTCACGCTCGCGACCAATCAAGGTGAGGCCCAGTAGGTCGTCAAGCCCGCCGCCATCGATGCCCACCACGATCACCTCGGAACGCCGAAGCAACTCTTCAAAGGTCAGCGAGGTATCGCCTGCGGCCTCCCAGTGATCAGCACCTGCCCAGCGGTCAGTACGCAAATTCAGACCGATTTCGATATTCAGGTGCTTGGCCACGAACTTCTGCAGAGAGCCATCCGAAGTGCCCAATCTTTTCTTGAGCTGGTCCTCCAGCCACTCTGCACTCACCGAACGCCCAATGTTTGGGTTCGTGATGTAGAAGTTTTCGGGGTTCAGATACGCCTTGGTCACAATCATTTGCGCCGGGAACTCATAGAGAACGCCCAGCGTCTTGCGATCAACTACCTTGCCATCTCGCACGTCGCGCCAGTACTTCAAACGCTCATTGAACACGCCAGCCGGAGGCTCATCGCTCTGAGTGGTCAGGTAGATCACCCACCCTTCTTCACGGGATATCTGTCCGCCGAGCGCTTCCATAAACATGGACTCGGCATTGGCGCGCTTGCCAAAGACCCAAAGCTCATCGACCAGAACCTTGCCGGATTTCTTACCGGAGACGGTATCCGTGTCAGCTGCAACAACCTTCAACGAATTTCGCGTAGTGCGGTCGGTGATCGTCCTGATGTGATCCTGGATGTGAAACATCGCTGACAACTCTTCATCAGCTCGCACCATTGCCGCGGCTGGCTTGAATGCGTTGTCGGCAACTTCACGCGTAGGCGCCAGGATCAAATGTTCTTCTTCCTCACGCCAGCACAGGATCAAAGCGGTGAGCATGATGCCGGCGGCGATAGTGCTCTTCGTGTTCTTCTTGCTGATCAGCAGGCCGAACTCGCGGATCAGTTGCCTGCCGGTCTCAGCGTCGTAAGCGCCGAAGATGCAACGGACATAGTCGAATACCCACTCATCGCAGCAGTCGGCCATCCGAGGCTTGCCCGGCAAATCTGGTACGCGGAGCTCCTTGAAAATTTGCAGAGCACGCTCCGCTTCATCTGCAAAAATCGGCGGCGGAATAATCGACTTGTGGTCGATCAGGCGCTGCTCCCAGTCTGGGCATGCGGTCGACCATTCCATAGTTAAACCTGCTTACCATTCGCCGCGACTAGTTTCGGAGGGGCTTGTCTTGAGAATTTTCCAGCAGCCTTTTCTGCCGCCTCCTTCGCGGCATCCTTTTTGCCGCCCTCGCCTTTGCGCGAATGAAGGAAAGGCATCAGCGCCTTGGCGGCATCAACCCGCAGTTTTGCCTCACTGCCGAAATCGTTCATGACAGCAAGAAGGAAATCCTTGGGGTCGGAATGTCTAAGCGCTTGAGCTAAATCGAAGCCGGCCTCTACAAGCTCTTCTGGGGCCTGCTCCAAGCCGTTCGGCACAGCTGCCTTCTTGATCGGAGCATTAACAACTTTGTTAATGCCGGCCTTGGCAAGCTCGGCCATTACATTGGGGTGTTTCGCCAGCCTCGATCCGGCGACCGATGCGCTGGAAGCCGCGTAGCCTGCGGCGATGGCTGCGTCCTTATTTGAGGCGCCACCCTTCACGGCGACGACAAAGGCGCGCTGTTTGGGTGTTAACGCCATTAACAAAAAACCTCAAAAGGGGAAAAAATCTGCGCGTGAGGAGGGGGTGGTGTCCGAGACAAAAGGTTGGGAGCTTTTACCCCACCCCTCCCCCTTTGTTGCACGCCAGTGACGTGCCGCTATCTGGTGAGGCACGCGAGTGACGTGCCAGATTTCAAAAGACTATCGGTGCGCCGTCGCCTCGCGGGCGGTCTTGACCTTGTGGCAAGGGATGCAGATTGCCTGGAGGTTGTCATCGTCATCACTGCCGCCCTGCGCCAAGTTGACGATGTGGTCTACCTCGAGCTGGTCCGTGATCAAGCCGCAGACTCTGCAGGTGTAATGATCGCGCAACAGAATGGTAGCGCGGCGACGTCGCCAAGGTCTGCCACCTCGGCCAGAGCCCCACCCGTCGCCACCGGCACCCTCTGCAACAGTGCTCAGCTTTCGCCCTTCAACCGGCTTAAGTGTCGACTTGATTGAGGTCAGTCTGGCCATCAGGTCACCCTGCTCCCATCCATGTAGGTTGTTGGTGCGGCATCAGGGTCGTCGTCACCCTGCTCGTCTGCCAGAACCTCGATCATCAAGATCTGTTGCTTGGCTATCTGCTCGAGCAGCGCTGTCTGTTTCTTCTGCTCGCCGAGGATCTCGACCAGTAAGCAGCTCACTTGCTCGCTCATATGCCAGCCTCTTCATCTTGTTGAGCCATTCGCGCCGGGCGGAGCATCCACTGCATGCCATCACTGGTCACCCTGCACCCTGATCCGATCGCCATCGACAGTGAAGGTGACGGTCAACCTAACTGGATGGCCACCTCCGCTGCTATCCAGGCTGGTCGATACCTGACAGGGCAGCAATGCGCCGTCTTCGGTGTGCAAGGCGAATGGGCCTGGCTGGCCAGTCGGGTAATGCACGGGCTCGGTGTCACTTAACGAAGTAGCTTCAACGGTTTGCTCTATTCGCATCAGGACCAGCTTCATCACAACCACCTCGATTCGATCTACTTGCTCTGGCTGCGCTTGATCTGCGCATCCACCTGGTCAGCACACGTGTCGAGCAGCTTGATGGCCTGATCTTTCAACTCCCACACGTCACCGTTGAGGCGAAGGTCAGACTCGTCTGGGTCTACCCGCTCGCAGGGGATCAACTCAGGGGCTTCAATTCTTACCGCTTGGGTCTTTGTTACCACTGGCTGCTTTCCCGCGCAGGCCGTCAGGCAAAGGCTGAGCAGCCCAATCACGAACAGGCTTGCTGTTGCGCTTGAGATCTTCAAAGTCTTTCCTCGCCTTTTTGGCTTTGTCTTCGCTGGCCTTGATTCGCTTGTTCAGGTCTTTCAGGTAGTCAGCGTTGCGCTGGGCTTCGGCCCGGAGCGTGGTGATGGTGGCCTGGCTTTCGACGTTGGCAGCGAAGGCTTTTGTCTTCTCGCCGGTCTCGAACGCGACCTCCCCCCGCAGCGCAATGACGCGGGACTGCTGAATGCCCACCAGTAGCAGGCCGACCAAAGCGATGATTATTGCTGCTGCGAATACCTTCATGCTGAATCCGCCTTGCGACCCAGGAAGCGGGTTACCAGTTCGCGGATGGCAGTAACACCGAGGAACCCAATAGCCCCTCCAGCAGCAACCGACAAACTCGATGGCCATGCCATCCACTCAATCACGCTACTGGCAGACAAGCTCAACCCACCGCAGATCAGCGCCTCGAAGAAGATCCGGCGCTTGCTGGTTTCTTTGGCGTCGTACAGCACGCGCAGTAAGGAGATGAGGATCGCCATGATTGCGCCCTGCCACAGTGGGTTTGAGAGGGCCACCCAGAGTGCGGCCCATGTGTCTGGTTTTTCAGGCATGGTCGACATTCCGGTGCGCTCCCTTTCGGGGGATTAATAAAAAGCCCGCTCAATGGCGGGCATATGGCTCCGTGCTATCGTTCGGCTTCCACACAGAACGGACGCACGCAGCTCATGGAAAACGAAAAAACAGCAAGTGTTCAGGTCACATTTACTACAGGGCATCGAAACCTGCCGTATGCGACAGATATCGAGACAGGCCATCACCCGATGATCTGGCTGTCGAAAGAGCCTGACCGAATCGATGAAATACCAGAGCTTGACGGCGAGCCGGAACTGACGGGCTTGATTCGCGCCATTAATGGCACAGGACAAGACTTCGAAACCTTCCGCTGCGCCCATACAACGACGAAAACGGAAGCTGGCATCACCCGCTCGATGTATGTGGCGGTTATTTTTAGGAACCGCCAGTGGGCAGAGACGCCTGATGCGTATCTAGTCCTCTCCCGGAGCATCGTGATTGCGCTGGCTCACAGTGATGAGTTCCCAGATAACGCCCTTCCGTTTGAAGTGCGGCTGCGTAGGCACTGGCTGAAGGAAGAGAGTGTATGGGCGTACACGGCAGACATTCAGCTTTATATTCAGGCTCCGGATGAACCACAAATGCGTGAGGAGCTAGCCCGCCAAACCGCTTTCCTGCAAAAAATCTTGGTCCAGCCATAAATTCCTTCTCCATTACCCAATCAGGATCATTCGCGCTTGATTGGGGTCAGGGCTGCCACTAGAAGCGCGTGCCCCTTGATGCAAGCCGCGTTGATGTGGGTGACGCCATCGATAAGGATGAACGGCGCAGGCTGCCCATCCTTTTGCAGATCGCCGATCTGGGCTCGGAGCACGCCATCGTGCGAGACGCTCAACACGCCACCCAACAGACTGATGCGCGTGCCGGCCACCTTCGCCTTCTCATGACGGGCCTTGGCCTCTTCCTGAGTTTCCTGGCGAACGTAGGTCAATGTGGTGCGGTAGTCAGAGCCATCACGATCGAACGAGATGTCCTCAGTCGTGAACTCAGCACTGCCGCGGCACTCGGCCGGAATCTTTTCCAGTTCGGCGCCGATGAAGGCATGACGCTCCACGGCATTGGCCGGCAGGTCGTAGTCAGACCATTCGCCGGCGGTGATGGTGATCGGCTGCGGATCGCTTGGCAGCGTTCCTGCCTGGAGCCTGGCGCTGTTCAGTTCGAACTCACCAGTTTTCAGGTCGATCTTCAGTCCGGACATGCCCGGTGCGTAATCATGGGATTGCAACGAACCGTACATTTGCTGTGCCTCATAACGAGAAAAGGCCCGCCGAAATGGCGAGCCTTGAAATAGGTTCGATGTCTTTCCATCAGTCCGCCAGCACCGCCCCGCAAGCACAACTGAGGACTAGAGCGCATTGGCTACCGGTGTTCTTTCGTAACGCGTGACTACCGGCGATACCGCGTCCAGGTCCTGCCCGGAGGCCCACCCTGGCTATGGCTAACGCCCACATCAAAACTGGTGCTGCCTGATGGAATCGAACCACATAGCACTCGACGCAGGATTTACAGTCCCGTGTGCGTCCCAGCGCACATTCAGTCAGCGGAAACTGGCGGAAGGTGAAAGAGTCGAACTCTTACCGTTTCCGATAGCTCCGGGTTCAAACCGGATTGCCCACCACTGAGCGCCACCTTCCAGAAACGAAAAAGCCCAGCGCGTGGGCTGGGCTTTCTCTATGGTGTCGCGCTGAAACAGCTGAACACCGTGTCATGAAAACAGGTGTTTATCTGTACGGAAAGCTTTTTTATGCGGCTTCGGTAGATCGATCAATTGCCCCGTCGATCCACGCCACCCCGGCCTTGATCAGCTCCCAAGCCTTCCGCTCAGATATCCCATGCTCCCGCGCAACACGGTTCGCTGGCCACTTCGCGCCAAAGTAATACCAGACGAAGTCTCCCATCTGCTGCTCGCGCTTGGTCAATCGAGCAAGCGCCGCATCCACGACCAGCGCAACGTCATCAGTGATCACGTATGACTGAGTGCTGGGCTCGGGGTTGAACTGGTTCATCATCGCGGCCACCGGGGAGACGTACCGAGGAACGCCCATTCCCGCCATCCGCCAAGACCCCCACTGCTCCAGCAGATACTCGGTGTCACCCAGGGGCTTGCCAATATACGTTCGCTTCTTCATGCCGCTTTCCTCGGTGTCGGTTCGTTCAGGCCAAACAGCTCTCGGAGCATCTTGTCGGCGATTTTGTTCTTGGCGTGCCCTTCGGTGATCCATCGGCGGGCATAGTCTTGAAAACCAAGACTGCCACGATGGTTTCCCCAGTCAGCGACCATGTCCATCAGCGCGGCGGCGGCGATGCGTCCATTGGGCTTGTCGAGCAACAGTCGGTTTCCTTGCTTCAGAAAGTCTCGCTCGTCTGAGGTCAGGCTCTTGCGCGGCAATGCCGCAGTTACATTACTCATTGGGATCTCCCCTTGAACTTGCTGGAGAAGGGGCGACTGGCTTCGACCTCCTCCTGTGAAGGCTCTCGGCCGGCGAAGTTGACGAAGCGCCCGAATTGTCCCTGGCGCTGAACAAGGCAGGAGCCGGCCTCTGCCTGGCGCCCCTTATCAAGAATCAGCTCAGTGACGCCCTGCTGACCCATTTCAGAATCCCGGTCGTAATGCACCAGGATCACAGCATCCGCATCCTGTTCAATCTGACCGCTCTCCTTGAGGTCACTGGCTTGTGGCTTCTTGTTGGTCCGGTTCGCTGGTCCCCGATTCAGTTGCGCCAGCACCAGGATAGGAATCGCGAGCTCCCGGCTGAGGTTCATGATGGCGATCGATACCTTGGCCACCGCGTCCGCACGGTTCTGCGACTTGCCGTCAGTGCCGACAATCTGCACGTAGTCGATCATCAGGATGTCGAGCCCAACCTCCCGCCGAAGCTTTAGGGCCTCGGCGCGGATGGCTGGCATCGTCAGGCCGGGCGTGTCCAGTAGGTACAGCTCGGCCTCTTTGATCTTCCCCGCTGCGATGCCGATCCGGTTCCACTCTTCCTGTTCCAGGCACTTGACCTCATCCATACGGCGCAGATCCACGCCGCCCAGGCTTGCGATGGTCCGAAGCGTCAACTGCTCGCCCGGCATCTCAAGGCTGACGACAAGACCAACACCACGCCCTCGAGTTGCAACGTGATTCATGATCTGCAGCCCGAGCATCGTCTTGCCGCTACCCGGGCGCCCGCCGATGACCACCATTGATTTCTGGCGCAAAAAGCCAATCAGCTTGTCCAGGTCCGCTAGGCCGGTGGAGAGTTTCGGAGGCGCCTTATCGTTGAGCACGTCATCCATGTGGTCCAGCACCATCGGCAGAACTTCGCTCATCCGCTTGTAGCCTGCCTTACCCGATGCTTGCAGATCCCGTAAATCCGCCAGTGCCAGACCGCACTGGTCGAGGATTTCATCCGCCGGCAGGTCGTCGTAGACGCCGGTGTCGACAATGCGCCCAAGATCACGGAACTGCCGGACCAGCGCCCACTTCCTGACCTGTTGGGCGTAAGCCTTCCAGTTCGCAGCCGAGGGGACGTTCTGGCAAAGATCGATGGTGTATTCCAGCGTGGTTTTCCCGCTGGGCAGATAGCGCTGGATCGAGCCGAGTGTCACCGCGTCGACGGGCATCCGCTGCGAGTGGCAGTCGTGGATCACATCGAACAGCGCCGCGTTGTCTTGGTGCCAGAAGTCTCCCGACTTCATCTGCGATACGATCTCTTCCAGCATCCCGGCATTCTCCTGGAGCGATGCGATCATGATCGCGCCCAGCACGCCCTGCTCGGATTCGAGGCGGTAATACTTGTCCTCTTGGTTCATGCGCGCCTCCGCTCGGATTCCCAGGTGAAGCCGACCAGCAACGCCTTGTTCTCGCGCAGCCGGTCGAGAGCCCGCTCGCCGATGTACTGGCCAAGCCCTTTGGCGTCCATATTTGAGACCACCACCGTCGGCCTGATCATCTGATACCGGCGATCAAACACCTCATGCAGCACACCCAACTCATAAGCGGTCCCGGACTGGGCACCCACCTCATCGATCACCAGCAAGTCGAAGCTCGCCAGCTCGTCAATCACATCACCCTCTGTGTAGCCGGCGCTGCGATCCATCGAGCGCTTGAACACTCGGATTATCTCTGCGGCGGATGTGATCACCGCCACAGCCCGGTGCTGGCGGATCAACTGCTGGACGATGCTTGTGGCCAGATGGGTTTTCCCGGTACCGACGTTCCCACAGAGCAGCAGATTGCGGCCGGCCTGGTAGTGCTCGCCGAAGTTGTCGGCGTAGCCTTGGCAGATCGCCAACGCCTGCACCATTGCCGAGTTTTCGGCGCGGTAGTTGGCGAACATGCTGCTGGCGAAGCGTGGCGTGATGCCAGAGCCTACAAGCGCGCTGTTGACGATTTCGGCTTGCAGGTTGGCCAGCGCCTGCGAATGATCTTCGCCGCCCTGAGGCGCAACGCGCAGGCCGTGGAACTGGCACTGCTTGCATGGGCGGACCGCCATCGAACCGTCGAACTGCTCAACCTCGGAGCGATCCACCGAACCGTGGACCGGGCACTCGCCGGTGAAGGTGCGCTGCTCAGGCTGGCGGCGGAAATTAGAACGCTGGGCCATCTTCGCCTCCTTGGTACATGCTTTCGGTGTGCACTGGCAGCCCATTGAATGCGGATGGCTTGCCGTTCTTGGCGCCAGCACCGGGCAGCACCGATTCAGGGTAGATGTCCGACCAGCTGCTGGTGGTGGACTTATCCAGCACGGCATCGGGTTCCGGATGGTTGGCCAGCTTTTTGGCGATTAACTCGCAAGCGCGCAGGGTCAGCGGGGCACGTTTGGCTTTCCGCATTTCGCAGAAGTCAGCCCAAGCTTGTTCCGATGCATTCGATGGCTTAGCAGTCAATGGATCGAACTTCTGAACCTTGCTCTTCCCACCCTTCTCGGGTGCCTTGGCGCCTTCTTTTTGGTTAAGGATGGTTAATGGGTGGTTAATGGATGGATTGGGTGCACGCTGTGCACCCCGTTCGGTCTTGGCGTGCACCCCGTTAGGTTCTGGCGTGCACCCCGTTGCGTCGCCACGTGCACCCCGTTCGGAGCGGGGTGCATCCTGTGCACCCCGTGAAAGGTCGAGGTCGTAGCACACCGGCACGCGATCTCGCTGGGTGATATAGGCTGCGGCGATCGCCTGATTACCACGCTTGATCAAACCAATTTCTTCCAAGTCGCGCAGACGATATTGAACAGTTCTCGGCGCCAGGCCGGTATCGAGCGCCAGGCTCGAAACAGCCGGGAATGCCGCCCGCCCCGATTGATCGGCATAGTTGGCCAAGCACAGCAACACGTGCCGCGCATGAGACTCCGTGACAACCTGCTGTGACAGAGCCCAGGACATTGCTTGAACGCTCATATGTCCAGCTCCCGCGTAATCCGGGCAATGAACTGGTCATAGGACTCATCCATGATGATGCCCCTGTCTTCCAGCGCTGCGCGACCAGCCTTGGCTAGACCGTAAATCTCCCAGCGATCACGCTCGGTAAGGTGTCGGCAGTTGGAGTAGTTCGGCCAGGGGCCGGCGATCACGGGCGCGGTGCCTGGCAAACTACCGGGATTACGGATATTTGATTTCGAGAGATTCTTCATTGAAGAGTCTCCGAGCCAGTGCCGTTGATCCTGCTCACGATCTGAGCCATGTCGGTGAGCGTGCCGCCGGAAAGACGGCGCACCAGGATGCCAAGAGCGGTGGTCACATTGATCGCCTCCACAGACACCGTCGCGGTGATCCGCGCATTGTCCGCCGCCAAGGTGGCATTGGTGCCCATCCTGACCTTGTCGCCGGCGTTGTAGGCCGAACAGGCTAATGCCAAGTCACTGAGCTGGACGTACTGCTCGGGCGGTGTAGGCCGGACGATCGCCTCAGCAATCGGGATATGCATGTCCGGCGGCTCCTGCCCGGCCAGCAAGTATTTGCTGGCGATTCCCCAGTGCTCGTCGGAGACTTTCTTGGCATCGCCGCCGGTCTTGCGTTCGAACAGGACTTTCAACGCCCAGTACGCCTCGATCAGGCCGACATAGACATCATCACGGACCTCGATCGCGCCGCCCTCCTCCACGAACTCCGTCGCGTCCTTAACGCACTCGAAGCACTTGAGCAGCAATGCGGCATCTGCGAATTTCTCGAAGAAAGCTTGGTCGATGGTCTCGACCGCGGGCGCCTTTGGAAAATCGATTACTTTGCTCATGCTTGTTCTCCGTCGGCGCCAAACAGATCAGCCAGGTCAATTTGGTAGGCGTCCATCCAGGCGCCAGCAGGCCAGCAGCGGACAAAGCCGAAAGTGGGATGGAATACCTTGGGGGCGGTGATGCCTCGGGCCTTGCACCAGCGGCGTAGGGGCACATACCCGGACACGCCGAACTTGCGGCCGACAGCCTTTTCTACGGCGAGCACTGCCGCCTGCCGGGTGCCGAGGCCCAGGTCATCCTTGAGTTTTTGCACCTGCCGAACTGCAGCCGAAGCGGTTGCCATGGCCGTGGCTTCGCGACGCGAACCGATCTCGGCCTTGGTTTCTATGGCATGGTCGCGCTGCTCGATGGCTAGCTGTTCTGAGCGCTTCGAAGCCAGCAGATGTTCCAGCGCGCCGATGTAGTCCGTCGGCATTGCTGGGCCGCGCTGGTTGCGCTGCTGGACCATTTCCCAGAACTCACGCACCAACTTCTTCTTGAACGCCCGAACGATGTCCGTGTTGCGCATGAACGTCAGCAGCAGAGTGGATTGGGGTTCGTTGAGGATTGCGAACTCGGTGTCGCCACCGCCGTGCTGGCCGGCCTCTCTTGGTCGGATTTCAAATCGGACCAAGCCGAAGTCTTCCAGATCGGCCTGATACTTTCGGGCGAGAGCAATAACGCTGGCGTGGTCGTTGAGTGTTCCCTCGGCAATTGCCAGGGTGGTGGTGACGGCATCGCCGTCTTTGATAATGACGATGCTCATTGGCGAGCCCTCCTACCTGGCGCAGGGAAAGCCTTTGTCTCGACAGCGGTAACGCTTCCATCCGGCATTTCCAGAACCTGAATCTGCCTGTTTAACTTAAGGGCGGTATTCAGCGCTTGCTGAGTGATGCCTAGCTGAGCAGCCGCATCAATTTGCCGACCCTTAGCAAACTCAGCAAGCGATAGGCTGGTGCCTAGTCCGTGCGCGCCACGATTTGACATCTCTGCGTTTTGTGCCACCGATTCGCCGAGCTCCTTGAATTGGTCGATGGCGCTATAAACACCGCCGAAACTGGTGTCACTGAAGTATTTAGCCACCTCAAACAAGGTGCCAATACCTTTTCCGCCGTCGTGCAGATGGTCAAGGTGAATGGCCTTGATCAGCGCGTGCTGCCACTCGAGCACGTCCTTGGCTGCGCACAGTTGAAACTCGGCCTCTTCCGCTGCCTGTTGCATGGCTGGCAATGAATTGTTCATTTGGCGACTCCCTGGTGGGGGATGTTCTGCAGCTTGTACGCAGCAGCAGCGCCGGCCTCGGCCATGGACATCGAGAGCAACGCCAGCGAATTGATCAGCCAGCCGGCGCTCATCGCGACTTCTTCGCTCAATTCGTTGCGGTTCGCTGCGTTCGCGATCAGCTCGCCGATAGCCGCAACACCGTGCAGGGTGCTGATCTGGAAGTTGTCGTTAGCGTTTTCCACGGATTGCAGCCGCTCAACCTGGTCAGCCGTGAGTTTCGCGCCCTTTGTTGAGCACGCTGGGAACTCGCGCTCAACGTCGACCAGCAACTGGTTCCACATTGGAGGCTTCATTGAGCTTCCTCCGACTGATATACAGCCTTAAGCCCGCGCTCTGCGGGTCGAGTGAGCGCCGAGACGACATCACCGATGAAGCCGAGGGTGCGAACCTCTGACAAATAGGCCAGTTCGCCATCGTTAATGGAATGGGCGAGACGAGTGCAGAGTTGGCTAATGCCATCGGACAGGTCAGATGCAACAGAGAGCGCGTCAATCAAGTTCGCATCCGGATTGATGCTGAACAGATCGGTGTACTCCATGCCGAACGCACAAGGCTTTAACTTTGGTAGTTGCACTGCTTGTAGGGTGGTGCTATTTTTCGGGTGCATGAAATCGTCTCCTAAGGACGAAGATTCAAAAAGTCCATTGGCGTGGACTGGATAAGAAGGCTCGCGAATGCGGGCCTTTTTGTTGCCTGCGATTTAGCCGGACAACAAAATCGGTAGTTCTTTTGGCGGGGTTATTTGCACTTGAAGGTGCTCGTGGCAGCTGTATTCTTTTTTCAGAATACTAGAAATATCGCCTCGAAAACTTAGTGTTCCACGGGATGATTTCTTACAAAAACCTTTCCCTGGAAACGATGAAATTTCGAACGCATACAGTAAGTTATTGCCTATAACTCGAACGAATATCATCCGTTTTACACGAAGGACGTTTGCGAGGGCTGGTGCAGTACAGCCAAGGGAGCGGGCGACATTCGTCCGGCCGAACCTGGCTACCGCCTCACCGAGATCGAGAAGCACGACATCCGACTTGGTATCGTTCATCGCTGAATACCGGCACTGGATGGATGAACAGAGGGTTTGCCAGACTGATCGGCGGTCGATATCTGAGGCATCATTTGATCCAAGGTTGGCGAGGCGTTTGCCAGCTCGGGCCAGATTCGATGCCAGTCGGAAGACCTCAATATCTTTCGGGTAACCGCTCCAAGAGTGGCGCGCTCGATCCCGGCAGACATCTCGGCCGACGCAACCTTCTGCCCGTAAGCGATTCGCCGCAGGTACCCGCGCGTGGTACCCGTCTCGGCAATATCTGAGTCGCTGGCGGTTTTTAGCCAGGCCAGTAATGGGGAAATCTTGGTATCCATGGTTTGCCCTTCGGTTGTATGCACGAAAGATAACCTACGGGTTACCAATGTTCAACACCTACAGGGAATTTACCTGCGGAGTATAATTGAGGATCATGACGCATGGACATATATGAAACTCGCCGCGAAAACCTAAGATCGCTCGTCGCCTCGCAATTTAACGGCCGCATAGCCGGGCTTGCCGAAGCTGTAGGAAAAGCACCCAGCTATATGTCTCGCTGCCTTACCGGAAAGCCAGAACATCGAAAACGTATCGGTGAGCAAATGGCTAGGGATATCGAGGAAGCCCTGTTCCTTGATGCGCTTTGGCTGGACCGGGCGCATGAGGTAGGCGCCCCTATAGCTGAAAGAAAGCTGCGCCAGGAAGATCGCGGCGTACACCCGGAGCTGCGCGAAGTATCTATATGGGATGGATCTTCGCCGATTCTGGACGATGAGGTCTGCGTGCCTTTTCTTCAGGAAGTAGAGCTTTCGGCCGGCTCGGGCAGGTTTGCAATTGAGGAGGTCGAGGGTTCGACGCTTCGGTTTGGAAAGCAAAGCCTTCGCAAGAACGGTGTTCAGTTCAATCACGCAAGATGCGTCACTGTTCGCGGAAACAGCATGACGCCCGTGCTTCGCGACGGGGCAACCGTAGGTGTTGATACCGGCAAAACATCCCTTGGCGACATTATTGATGGCGACCTTTACGCCATCAATCATAATGGTCAATTGCGAGTCAAACAGTTATATCGCACCCCTACAGGCCTGAGGCTGCGCAGCTTCAATCGAGAAGAACATCCCGACGAAGATTATAATTTTGAGGATATACAGGACCAGAATCTAACCATTTTAGGGCATATTTTCTGGTGGGGGATGTTTGCCAGGTAATCAAAAAAGGCATTAATGAGCCGCCGTTGGGCGGCTTTTTTTCGTCAACGCAAAAGATAGTAACCCACAGGTATTGACTTAAAAATAACCCACAGGTAACTTTACTCCATCGCATCCCAGCATGGAGCATCAGACATGACCACCAACACCCTCACCGCCGGCAACTGGCAGGGCACCCTCAAGATGGGCCTGGCTCCTCGCGAGCTTGAAGCTACGCTGTGGGCTGCCGCTGATCTGACGGTGAAAGAGATTGGTCGTGTCATGGGCATCAGCCCGAACACCGCTGAGAAGCGTCTCGAAAGTGCCCGCTTCAAGCTGGGTGCAAAGACAATGCGCGGCTTGGTGCTGGAAGCGTTTAAGCGCGGCTTAATTTCTCCTGCAGCCACAGCGCTTGCTCTCGTGCTGGCCATCCACGGAATGGCTGGCGATGAGCAGATGCTCAAGACTCGCCGCGGCACCAACGAACGCAAGATTGAGACGCGGGTGGCCGTCCGCCGCGTAGAGATCGCCCTTACCGCCTAACCCGATCTAATTTTTTGCGAAAGCCAACAGCGCGGCCGGGATTCGCTCGGCCTTAAGAAAGGAGCAACAGCATGTTGATTCTCACCCGCCGAGTCGGCGAGACCATCTGTATCAGCGACGACATCACCGTAACAGTGCTTGGCGTCACCGGCCAGCAAGTTCGCCTGGGCGTCGTAGCGCCGACGCATGTAGCCGTGGATCGCGCCGAGGTCCGTGAGCGCAAGCTTGCAAACCCGCGGAGTACCGTGGTGAGTCATTCTCGGTTGCCTCGCCTTGAGGAGTTGCACCCATGCGCAGACTGATCCTCGTCGCCCTACTGCTGATCGCTGGCCAGGCCGTCTCTGCCGAACAAGTCATCAGCGTTCAGCACGACAGGCAGCGCGGCGTCACCTGCTGGATTTTGAACAATACCGGCATCAGCTGCTTGCCGGACAGTTCGCTCCTACAGACCGCCGCCCCAACGCGCGAGGCGGGCCGCGCCTCTACTGCTAGTTCGACAGCAGAAAACGGCCCTTTGCAGGCCGCCCCGCTCCCACAGGATGAGAGGTTCAAATTATGAATACCAGCACTCAGGAACATGCAGTAGCGGGAAATGAGTTCGCGAGTCTGGGGGCTCGCCTCATTCGATTTGGACATGCTCTTCAAGAAAGGACTACCACTATTGGCGAGTTGGTTGCCTTGGCTCACGCCTGCGGAATCAACTTCAAGTTGCACGTGGTTGCTGACTCTGAGGAAAGGGAATATGCGTAACTTTGCCGCTCAATCGCGCGGAAGATTGAGCCGCGATGCGTCTAGCTTTGCCCACGCCCCACAGAAGCGCGGTGCTCATTGTCTCGCCAACCCGTTCGGTGTGCGCTTCTTCGTAAATGATCCGCAGATGTTCGGAATAAACCCCCAGAAAAAGCTGTGTAATACCCTTCCGGGAAAGCCTTGCTTGAACGTCGATTACGACGCCATCACTCATTACTTCACTGTGCGTTCTGTGATGCAACTCACAGTCGGCCCACAACCAAAAAGTCGATCCGCGATGTGGCATCTTCCCGCTCCTTTACCCGGAGAACCTACAGACTTCCAGCGTGGATTATTTAAATACGTCCACGGCTCCGAGGAGTCAATCCATTCTTATAAACGTTACAGGTGTAACGTTTTAGCGCGTCCGCCGACAGGCTCAAAAACCTTAAAAGTGCAGGGGGTGATTCTTGGCTAAGACAATCCTGCGCGTGCGCCAAGGCGCGATCGCCTACTACCTGAACGAGTCGTCGACTGGCGCCAAGAACAGCGGCCGGCGGTTCATCCTGAGCCGCACCAACGATCACGGGAAGACCAAGGACGGCTGGATCAAAGTCAACTCGACCGAGCACCAGGTGCTGATCGATGCGACAGGTGATGCCGAGCGGTTTGACGCCTGTGCCAGCCTGTACGCAAGCAAACCACGTCGCCCACACGTTGACCGTCATCACATTCGTGGGATGGCCGGAAAATGGGAAGGCGTGGCATTTCCAGCTCGCGCGACGCATGGCCGTGACGCGACACAAAACGCGAACGATTAAAACGTGTCGCGACACGAAGCACGGTGAAGTCATGCGCTATGTGACTGTCAGGAAATTTGCCAGCGAGTCTGGCTACACAGAAGACGCGATCCGCTCAAAGATCCGTGACGGGATCTGGCGGCTCGGTGAGATATGGATCAAGGCGCCGGATGGCCGGACGCTTCTCGACGTAGAAGGATATGAATCATGGGTAGAGGCGGGCGGGGAGTTCGGGCGGTCTCCGATACGAGTATCGAAATCACGTTCATGTATCGGGGCGTCCGGTGCCGCGAGCGGATCACGCTCAAGCCCACCGCCACTAATCTGAAGAAAGCAGAGCAACACAAGGCGGCGATCGAACATGCAATATCGATCAGCACCTTCGACTACTCGGTTACGTTTCCAGGATCTGCCCGGGCGGCGAAGTTTGCCCCCGAGTCATCGCGCGAAACAATGAACGGGTTTTTGACCAGGTGGCTCGATGCGAAGAAGAAACACGTCGCGAGCAGTACGTTCGATGGCTATCGAAAGCTGGTCACGCTCCGGCTGATCCCTGCTCTCGGCGATACCATGCTGGTCGACCTTAAGCGCAAGGCTGTCCGCGACTGGCTCGACACTCTGGAGGTGAGCAATAAGACACTCAGCAATATCCAGAGCTGTCTCCGCTCGGCGCTGAACGATGCCACCGAGGAGGAGCTGATTGAGCTGAACCCCCTCGCCGGCTGGACTTACTCCCGCAAAGCCGCACCGCCCAAAGAGGATGACGTCGACCCGTTCAGCCCCGAAGAGCAACAGGCGGTGCTAGCCGCCCTATCCGCCCAGGCTCGCAACATGATGCAGTTCGCGTTGTGGACAGGCCTTCGCACCAGCGAACTGGTGGCGCTGGACTGGGGTGACATCGACTGGCTTCGTGAAGAGGTGATGGTGAGTCGGGCGATGACTCAGGCGAGTAAGGGCACAGCCGAAACCACAAAGACTGCCGCCGGGCGTCGTAGCGTGAAACTGCTACGACCGGCGCTGGAGGCGTTGAAAGCGCAAAAGGCGCACACGTTCCTGGCTGATGCCGAGGTCTTCCAGAATCCGCGCACACTCGAACGCTGGTCCGGCGACGGCCCGATCCGTAAAACAATGTGGGTGCCGGCGATGAAGAAAGCTGGCGTTCGGTACCGCCGGCCGTACCAGACTCGCCATACCTACGCCTCGATGATGCTCTCTGCTGGAGAGCATCCGATGTGGGTGGCAAATCAAATGGGGCACAGCGATTGGACGATGATTGCGAGGGTGTACGGACGATGGATGCCGGCCGCAGATATGATCGCGGGCGAAAGAGCTGTACAGATGTGGACATGCGATAGTGAGGACGACAAGATCGAAAAAATCTACAACAGGTGAAGTTATGAATACAGTAGCGCCCGTTGGACTTCCACAACGTATTCGAGATTTCTGCAAAAGAATCTCATCGAATCAGCCAGTACTATTGAATGTTACGCCTGAGTCGTTCAGCCGGATAGCTGAGTGCTTCGACAATGTCGCATCACAAATCGAAAAGGAAGGCGGCGAAGTTGCCCATGGGTGGCTGATATGGGATTGGCCGGGAGTATTTACCGAAGCGGAATTTCACGCTGTATGGAAATCGCCTGAAGGGGTTATCAGAGACGTAACACCAACATATGACGGAAAAAAACAGGTCGTTTTCTTGCCTGATGCTTCACGCACTTATCAAGGACGTCGAGTTGATAGCATCCGAGTGGCGGCCAGTGAAAATAAAATGATTGGAGACTTTATCAAGTTGTGCGAAGCAAATTACGTACGCTTTGGACAAGTCCGAGATGGCGCACAGCTTGAGGGGCGTGAAGCGAATCTATATACAAGTTTCGCTCAGGCCAAAGAATTTATACTCGAAGCAATCAGGAACGGCGCCAACCGAAACGCCCAGTGTGCGTGCGGCAGCGGTGAGCGGTACAAGCGTTGCCACGAACCTAAGCTTAACCATCTGACGATCGCGCTGATTGGCAAATGACAGCAAAATGGCAGCTTGAGCGCTGAAAGCCGCGTAATACAATGGCTGGACGGGGGTTCAAATCCCCCCGGCTCCACCAAATTAGCTGTTTAGACCTGTCTCGGACAGTCTACGAAACACCTCAAGAAGCCCGCCTAGTGCGGGCTTTCTTGTTTCTGGCAATCCACCCTCGTCCAATATCTTCACGCTTCAGAGCCGTTGCCGCACATGCTTGGCCACGACCTAGGCGGCTTTCACCTGCCTAGCGACCGCCCCAGGCCGTTTCTTTGCATTCGTTTCACCCCCACCGGCAACGCGACCAGAGCGCAAATGACGCCTATCCAAAGCCAACTGACGCGCCAAAAAATAGCGCTGAACTTGCAAGCATCTGCGCCTATCTCAATAACTACGTACAACATTGAATTGAGCAGAGGAAATACGATGTCCAAACTCGCAGAATTTCGTCAGTTGGAAAAACATCTTGCCGAGCAACTCAAGGCATTGGAGGCGATGAAGGGTAATGACGGACTGAAGAAGGAAATCGAGTTCGAGACCAAGCTGCGCAAGCTGCTCGAACAGTACGGTTTTAGTCTGAATCACATCATCAATCTGCTGGAGCCGAAGACCACGGCCCGACGCCAATCTGCATTACCTGTCGCCAAGACGCGCAAGCCACGCGGACTCAAGGTGTATAAAAACCCGAAGACGGGTGAAGTCATCGAAACCAAGGGTGGCAATCACAAAGCATTGAAAGAGTGGAAAGCAGAGCATGGTGCCGACGTCGTCGAGGGTTGGCTGAAGAAGTAAACGCTTTACCTGAAAAAGGGCCCAGATGGGCCCTTTTTAGTTTTTTACCCCCGATCGAGTACGCCCTATTAACGCTTTTGAAAACCTCGCAACCCCTATGCTGCGCGCCAGGCTACTCGTGGATAGACCCGCGCCCAAGATGGCGCTGACGCCACCATGTTTTCATCGATGCCATGCACGGCGGTGTTCATTGGCGGATTTTTTCAGTGCGCTAAACAGCAAATACACGCCTTAGGAAATTTCCTTCAAGCTGCGGCGAACTCCATGAACTACCGAGCGCACTTGCGAGCAGATAACCTGATTTTTTGCTGCCAACCGGCACGCCGAAAAGCGCAGGAAACCTGACTTCCGGAGTTCTTCCTTGAAAAAGATCAGCCCAGATTCAACTGAAAATACCGTGCTTGCAGAACCCGACACAGCCGACCAGAACGCGCCCCCCGCCGTCACTCAACCTCCGACCAGCGCTCGCGTGCGAACCCCGAGACTGGTTGACCCGATGACCTGCATCTTCGAGGTCCAGCCTGACGCCGATGCGATCACGATGCTCGATCACGCCAGCCAGAATCTGGCGCTGGTCAAGGCCTTGGTGAGAGAGCTGATGACGCAAATGGAAGGCCGAGACCGCAATACGGTCGTGGTGATTGGCAAGTTGGCCATGTTGAGCGAGATTTTGATCAACCGGGCGCTGAAGAATCTTGAAGCTCGGGGGCAAACGCCGGTTTTTCATTAAGCGTTCGTGAAATGCCGTTACCGGCGTCGGGCCTATCTGAACGTTAACGCGAAAGGTGCGGCGGACTCTTCAATGGAACTGACCACGTGGGGCGCCTGCTCTCTGTACTCGGGATAACTGCCAAGGGTTTTTTCGAGCGCTGTAAGCAGCCGCTGAATGCGCTCTTTGGGATGCTCTACGTCACAGGTTTGTGCAAACTCCAATAAGCCCTGACGGGAGGCGAACATTGATTTGTTGCCCGCCAGGTCCAACGCCAACACATCTTCGGGGATGTAAGCGGTGGTGTTGACGATGTCATAGGCGGGAGCGAGTCGTGCATCGCGCTGCGTTGGCTCGGAATAGAGCAAACCGAAGTTTTTCAAATGCGCGTCGCCGTTTCCGACGATGCAACTGAGCGCCACGCTATCAAATAGTTGATCAAGCGATGAACGCTGATGCTCCGCCGGACAAAACAGCCGTATTGCTTTAGCGATGGCGGCGTAGCTTTTGCTGTATTTCTGATCGGCCGAGAGGCCCATTAGCGCGGCCATGTCTTCGAAGCCGATTGGATTAAGTTGCGGGTCGCGGTCAAAGCGGCGCATGACGAACAGTTTGGAGTTATCAGAGAGGTAAAACTCCGGTGCCGGGATGCCTGCCTCCTTGGCGATGGACATGCAAAGAAACTCATTGATCGCAAGGCCCGGGAATTCGTCCCGGCCACTTTTAATGATCAGATCAGATGTCTTCGTGGTTACGCGGGACAGCTCAGAGCCTCGCTGTTCGGGCACCAATACCTTGGGCTGAACGCCCGAAATACCGGCTCGCAGGATATAGCGATCAAGAAGGTCGGCGAAGATGTCCTCAGCGCCATCCCACGCCAGAATTTCTTCGAGTTTTTCACCTTTGAATTGCTGTTCCCCGAGCAATACGTCGATCGCGTCAGAACGAACCTGCACTCGGCCAATGGGCGAGCTGCTACCGGAGAGTGCCAACAACATCATCGGGTCGATGTTTACCGTTTTGGCCAGGCGATTACGCAGTTGTTCCAGCACGTAGCCTTCCGGGAGATTCATCTGAAAGATCGGGTGCAGATCTCGTCGGCGGAATTCGTCAGGTCGTACAGGCATCGACAGACTGATCGCCATTGGCGGCAACGCGTCTTCGTGGTAACGGAAAATGAAGTCCTCAGCGCTGGTAAAAACACTGCCGCTACTGCCGTCAGGTGTGCTGACTTTGAGAGTGACCATCTTCATTTGAACAACTCTCCAAGCTCTTCAAGGGTCGGCATGGCGGCGGGGAGCACCGCCAATTCGCAATCAAGAGCGCCAAGGACTCGCGCATACGCCAGCATGCCAATTGAAGGACTGCCCTTTTCTACAGCAATGACTTTTTGCCGCGTCAGACCAGCGAGCTCGGCGAGACTGGCCTGCGTGAGGCCGCGGTTAAGGCGTTTTTCGCGGATCTGTTTCGCAAGCCGTGAAATGAGCAGATAGCAGTCCATGTTCCGTTACCGTGACATTGAGCGACGAATGTAACGCATACGTAACCTTGCGACGAGCAATATTATCGATGAAACCACATGAATTTTTCTTCACCCCAACACCCCGCCCCATCAGATACATTGCCCTCGCTCATTCAAGAAACTACGGTTTGCCCGCCCTCCCGCGGGCTTTTTTTTGCCCGCGATTAACCGCCACGCCTACGCCCCTTTCAAGCGATAAAGGTACGTATCCTGAACCCCGTGCCGTTCCGTGTGCCGCGCGCGCTTGAATATGCGGATCAACGCAAAACCCGCCGCCACCGCCAACCGCTGACTCGCCAGGTTCGCCGAGGACGTCGTCAGATAAAAAACATCGCCCGGCAAATTACCGATCAACGCCGTCAGCGCCCGCCGCATATAACCCTTGCCGGCAAACTCAGTGTTAGCCCAATAACCCACCTCATGCCGATTGCGACCGCGCGGGATCAAGCCAATGCAGCCAACAATCGCCTCGCCATCGCCGGCAACAATAAAAAACCGCCGCTCGCCAGTCTCGCTAGTGAATTCATCGACCGAGCGCACCATGAACGCCCGCGCCTCGTCCTCCGAGGTAAAGGATTTCGCCCAAGGCAAAAACTCCGAATGCACGGCAAAGCTGTCATTTAACGCTCGCTGCAGCGCCACGGACAACGCAGGATCCGGCGCCCGCAAACTCACTGGAGACCGGCACCGGGTTAACAAAACGTCCATATTTCATCCTTCAATTTCGGTCCATCTTCACTGATATCAACGACCTATGGCCTGCGAAGTTTAGGTCGGCAATGTTCATAAAATCGGCATGAGTAATCAGAGTTGATGCAACTAACGACCTGCATGCTCATAGGGTGTACCATCGCTGCCTGTCAATCAGATATCAGTTAGCCATGCCCACGCTAAGCGAAGAGAGCCGCCAGATCGTAGCTTCTCTGGCGCACCGTGTTGGCCCTAACGCTGACACTGCAAGCATCGCCCAGGCGATCGTTTCGACCTTGCAGGAGATGGACGCAGCCCTCACGCCGATCATTGGCCACCAAGGGGTTGTCGCGTTGTACCGCCGCAGCATCCACCTGTGCGTCTCCAATCAGCCGCGTTTGGCCAGCATTTACGACAGCGTCCAAGCGGCGTGGGACCTGATTGCGCTCCAATCCGTACTCGTCAAGCAAAGCGAGGTCGATGCGCTGTTTTTCGGTGAAGTGCTGCTGACCACGTTTTATGAACTACTGACCACCCTGATCGGGCCCTCGCTCACCGCACGTTTGCTTCGTTGCGTGTGGGAACCTTCTTTGAGCGACACCCCTTCGCAGGAAACTTCGCCATGAGCACCAAAGTGACTATCAACCGTCTGGCCACCGGCGTGCCAGGCCTGGACGAGGTGCTGGGCGGAGGATTACCCGAGTTTTCGTTCAACATGATCGCCGGCCCTCCTGGCTGCGGTAAAACCACCCTGGCGCATCAAATGATGTTTGCCCTGGCGACGCCGGAACGCCCGGCGTTGTTCTTTACCGTGCTCGGCGAGCCGCCGCTGAAGATGCTGCGTTATCAGCAGCAATTCGACTTTTTCGACAGCGACGCGATCAACCGGTCGATCCGCTACATCAATTTGGTCGACGATACGTTGGCCGGCGATCTGGATGAGGTATTGCGGCGCATCGTCAGCGAAGTCGAGACCCACGCCCCGGCGCTGGTGTTCGTCGACTCGTTCCGCTCCGTGGTGCTGGCCAGCCAGACTCAGGACAATCCCAACAACAACCTGCCGCAGTTCGTTCAGCAACTGGGCATGTTGATGACCACCTGGCAGGCAACGACCTTCCTGATTGGCGAATACTTCACCGAAACCGATACCAACCCGATTTTCACCGTGGCCGACGGCCTGATCTGGTTGCGCCAGAGCGTCGAGCGCAACTCGATGGTGCGCAAGATGGAAATCATGAAGATGCGCGGCCAGCCGACATTGCCCGGTTTGCACACCTTCCGCATCGCCACGTCCGGGATCAAAGTCTTCGCGCCAGCGCCGCTCAACCGGGTTGGAGTGCCGCTGGAATTCCCGATCAAACGCCTGAAAATGGGGGTTCCGCAGCTCGACGAAATGCTCGGCGGTGGCTTGCCTCGTGGTTATTCGTTGCTGGTGGCCGGGCCGTCGGGTTCCGGCAAAAGCATTCTCGCCGCGACGTTCCTCGCGGAAGGCGCGCGCAATGGCGAAACCGGGGTAATTGCAGTGTTTGAGCAACGGCCCAATCACTCGCAAAACACCACGTTGGCCAAACTCATTGAGAGCGGTCAGGTCGGCTTGGTCGACAGCCGCGCGCCGGACTTGTCGATCGACGAAATCGTCCAGTTATTGCTCGGCGAAATCAATCGATTGAAAGCCACGCGCGTGGTCATCGACTCGCTGTCGGGCTTCGAACTGGCGCTGGCGCCGACCTTCCGCGAAGACTTCCGCGAGTCGCTGTCGCGCATGGTCACGGCGCTGACCGGTGCCGGCGTCAGCGTGCTGATGACCTCGGAACTGGAAGACCGCTACACCGACCTGCGTTTCAGCCCTTACGGCACGGCGTTCCTCACCGATGCGATCATCGTCCAGCGCTACATCGAAGTGCAGAGCCGTTTGCTGCGCATCATGGCCGTGGTCAAGGTTCGCGCCAGCGCTCATTCCGACGAGTTGCGCCTGTACCGCATCGACGATGGCGGCTTGCAGGTCGGCGAAATGCTCCCGGACCAGGAAGGTTTGCTCGGGGGCCGGCCGACCCGGCGGCCCGGAAGTGACGAGGCGTAAGCCAAGCCAATGACCGAGGCCAATGGCACGAATGCACAAGCGATGGCGACGGCCGCTCGTGAGTTGTTCGTGCTTGGCCAGAAAACCGCCGAGGCGCGTGTAGTGCTGGCGTCGCTGCAAAAGCAACTGAGCGACACCAATAACCGCCTGGTCGACGCGCAGCAGATCGAGCAACTGGTCGAGGCCAACCAGCAATTGGTCCTGGCGATTCTGCTGGCGCAATCGGATGCGGAAAAACCCCAGCGCTCGAAAGAAGAACAGCGGCTGTTTCTGGAGATGCGCGAGGCCAACGCGCAATTGGTCATCGCCGCGCTCAGCGCGCAAAACCTGCAAGCTTCGGCGGAACACACCCTGGCGCAGCAGCGCAACATTCTCACACTCGTTGCCCACGAACTGCGCAACCCGCTGACGCCGATCAGCATGATCGCCGGGCGGCTGGTTCGCGTGCCGAAAGAAGAGCTGCCGCGCATGCAGTCGCTGATCGAAAGCCAGGTGCGGCACATGTCGCGGCTGGTCGACGATTTGCTCGACGTGTCGCGCGCCAGCACCGGCAAATTGCGCCTCAATTGCCAGATCGTCGACATGCTGCAAATCATTCACCAGGCCATCGATATCTGTGGCCCGGTGATGACCACCCGACAATTGCACTTCAACGCTGAACTGCCGACCTGCGCCTTGCCTGTGGATGGCGATCCGGTACGGCTGGCGCAAATTCTCGGCAACTTGCTCGGTAATGCGGCCAAGTACACCCCGGCCTACGGCAACGTCACGCTGTTGGTCACTGCCAGCGATAACCTGCTGACAATCAACATTCGCGACGATGGAATCGGGATTTCCGCCGAGGCTTTGCCGTTTGTCTTCGAGCCGTTCGTGCAAGACGTTCATGCCATCGGCTTCAACGGCGCCGGGCTCGGCATCGGCCTGACGGTGGTGCGCGAGTTGGTTGAAGCGCATGGCGGCACGGTTGTCGGCACCAGTGATGGCGATGGCCGCGGCAGCACGTTTATCGTCACGTTGCCGCTGGTCCCGCTTCCGGCAGCGGATTGAGTTTTTCCGCCGGCCACGCAATGCTTGCGCAAACATCCCCGCCAACCGGAGCGCCCCATGCCGCTGTTGTCCCTGCCGTGCAAACGCCTGACCCTGGCGGTGCTCGACCCTGATCAGGCGTCGCTGGAGAGCGATTTCTACCGGCGCAACCAGCGGCATCTGGCGCGCTGGTCGCCGATCCGCCCCGCCGATTACCACAGCACCGAACGCGTGCGTTCGCGTCTGGAGATTCAGGCCAGCGCTTTCGCCGCCGGTCTGGCGGTGCATTTCGCGTTGCTCAACCCGGACAACGACCAGATGATCGGCGCCTGCAACTTCAGCGGCATCACCCGCGGCGCGTTCCAGGCGTGTTACCTCGGCTATCACATTGACGCCGAGCATCAGGGCCAGGGCTTGATGCAGGAAGCGCTGGAAGCGGCGATCAGTTACATGTTCGACGTGCAGCAATTGCACCGGATCATGGCCAATTACATCCCCGGCAACGAACGCAGCGCGCGGCTGCTCGAACGTCTCGGTTTTGAGCGCGAAGGTTACGCCAAGGCCTACCTGAGCATTGCCGGGCGCTGGCAGGATCATGTGCTGACGGCGTTGATCAACGAGCGTTTTGAAACACCGGAACAGCGCTGGTCAAAACCGCTCGCCTGATCCGCATCCCACCTCCAGGGGAAAAACCTTTCAGCTCTCGCGATTGCTGCCGATACAGGTCTGCAACACACCTTGCTGGCGCCTAAAAACAACAATCTTCCAGCCAACTGACGATCAAGAAGCACAACGTTCCTGGAGGAATTGTGATGAATAGCTGGTTCGGCAACATCAGCGTGAACATGAAACTGGGCCTGGGATTCGGCCTTGTCCTGGCACTGACCTGCGTCCTCGCCCTGACCGGCTGGACGAGCCTGGGCGGGTTGATTGACCGCAGCAACTGGATGAGCGACATCACCCAGCTCAACGCCGGCCTGACCAAATTGCGCGTGGTGCGCCTGCAATACATGCTGACCAACGGCGATGAAACCGCCGCGCAGAATGTGCAGACCACCCTCGACAGTTTTGCCGCGCAACAAACCGCGCTGCTGGGCAGTTTCAAGAATGCTGAAAACGTCAAAATGCTCAAAGAGCAGGCTGGCGTCATCGCCGCTTATCAGGCGTCACTCAAAGAAATGCGCGCCGCCTACCGCACCGGCAACGGTGCCCGCGACGCCATGGCCGCCAACGCCGAAACCGCTTACACGCTGATCAATTCCATCAGCGCGCGGGTGCAGGAAATGCCCCTGAGCGACCTGCGTTTCGAAGAATTCCAGGCCATCACCCAGGCCAAAGAAGCGTTCATGCTCGCCCGTTACGAAGTGCGCGGTTACACCGCCACCACCAACGCCGAAACCGAGCAAAAAGCCCTCGCCCAGGTCGACGCGGCCATCGCCAGTCTGAAGCCGTTGAATGCGCATTTCGCCGACACTCAGCAAGACGCGCTGCGCCAACTCGACACCGCACTGACCAATTACCGCAGCGCGCTGATGGCGTTCAAAGCCGCGACCAGCGACGCCGTGCGCGTGCGCAAGGACATGACCGATCAGGGCGCCGCGATCGTCACCCTGAGCGACAAGCTGTATCAATTCCAGCTCGACCGTCGTGACATCGAAAGCGCCCAGGCGCGCACTCTGCAACTGATCAGCACGTTGCTGGCATTGCTGGTTGGCGTGATTGCTGCGGTGCTTATCACGCGCCAGATCACCGGCCCGCTGCGCGAAACCATGACCGTGGTTGACCGTATCGCCAGCGGCGATTTGTCCCAGGACGTCAAAGTCACTCGCCGCGACGAACTCGGTGTGTTGCAGCAAGGCATCGGCCGCATGGGCGTAACCCTGCGCGAGTTGATCAGCGGGATCCGCGACGGCGTTACGCAAATCGCCAGCGCCGCTGAAGAGCTGTCGGCCGTGACCGAGCAGACCAGCGCCGGGGTCAACAGTCAGAAGATCGAAACCGATCAAGTCGCCACCGCGATGCACGAAATGACTGCCACCGTGCAGGAAGTTGCGCGTAACGCCGAAGAAGCCTCGCAAGCCGCTGCCGCCGCGGATGGCGAAGCGCGCGAGGGCGACAAAGTGGTCAACGAAGCGATTGCGCAGATCGAACGTCTGGCCACCGAAGTGGCACGCTCCACCGAAGCGATGAGCGTGCTGCAACAGGAAAGCGACAAGATCGGCAGCGTCATGGACGTGATCAAAGCCGTGGCCGAACAGACCAACCTGCTCGCGCTGAACGCCGCGATTGAAGCGGCCCGCGCCGGTGAAGCCGGTCGTGGTTTTGCCGTGGTTGCCGACGAAGTTCGTGGTTTGGCCCAGCGCACGCAGAAGTCCACTGAAGAAATCGAAGGTTTGGTCGCCGGTCTGCAGAACGGTACGCAACAGGTGTCGGCGGTGATGAACAACAGCCGTTCCCTGACCGACAGCAGCGTCGCGTTGACCCGCAAGGCTGGCGTCTCGCTGGAAAACATCACCCGCACGGTGTCCAACATCCAGTCGATGAACCAGCAGATCGCCGCTGCCGCCGAGCAGCAAAGCGCCGTGGCCGAAGAGATCAGCCGCAGCATCGTCAACGTGCGCGACGTCTCCGAACAAACCGCCGCTGCCAGCGACGAAACCGCAAAATCCAGCGTCGAACTCGCGCGTTTGGGTGGCCAACTGCAACAGATGGTCAGCCACTTCCGCGTCTGACAGCAGAACTGATCATTCCCACGCTCTGCGTGGGAATGCATCCCGTGAAGCTCTGCGTCACCTTCACCAGCGGAACACGGAGCGTCCCCGGCGGCATTCCCACGCGGAGTAACCTCACGCTAACGCCGCCAATATCACGCCTCCCAAGGGTTGATGACCTCTACCCCGGAAAACGCAAAGTCCCGAACATTGCGGGTGGCGATCGGTACTCCATGGCTTCGACAAATCGCAGCTATCTGAGCGTCGGCCATTGATGCTGCTCGGCCGTTAGCTTCACAGTTCGCGACCAGCGTTGCGTATTCAACGGCAGCGTGCGCATCGAAAGAAAATATCCTCCCAGCGAAGTCCTCTTCGAACATCGCCATCGCATGCGCCTCAAGCTTTTGTTTGCGGTTACCGACGGGCAGCCTGGCAATGCCATGGAGAATTTCCGCGACAGTGACAGCACTGATTGCCAACTCCATTACGGGCTGAGCATCAACCCAAGCCAAGACTTTTACATCGGGCTTCAATCGCATGAACTCTGAAAGCACATTGGTATCGAGCAAGATCATTCGGAGAAATCCACCGCCACGGCTTTCGCGTCCCGCGCCGGAAGTTCGAGGTCCACTCCGCCACTTTCACTGAACCTGTTGCGAATCCGGCTTCCGAGTCCACCAGCACGGTCAACAGTTGCCAGCGCCCTTGCCAGAATCAGGCGCGCCTCCTCTTCCATCGAGTGCCCGTTGTGAGCGGCGGATATACGCAGTTGTTCCTTGATTTGGTCGTCAAGGTTTCGAATGGTGATACTGGCCATAACGCCCCCGCAATCAATGAAATCATTGATTGCAGGCTAGCACAGGTTTTTCAGTTAAAACTCACTAACCGCCGAGCGGCTCTCAAACACAAATCGCATTGGTAAACACCAGCCGATTGCCGAACGGGTCGGTCACGGTCAAATCCTGGCTGCCCCATGGCGTTGCCTGGATTTGTGGTTTGGCGTAGGCGTAGTCCTTGTTTTGCAGTTGTTGCTGGAACGCTTCGAGTTCGTCGGTTTCGATGCGCAGCGCCGAGCCGGGGGTGGCGTCGCCGTGGTGTTCGGAGAGGTGCAGCACGCATTCGCCGCGGGAGACTTGCAGGTAGAGCGGGAAGTTGGCTTCGAAGCGATGCTGCCAGTCGATTTGGAAACCGAGGAAGTCGACGTAGAATTCGACCGCTTTGGCTTCTTCGAAAATGCGCAGGATCGGTGTGGTTTTGCCGAAGCTCATGGGTATCTCCCTGATCAAAAAAGCGCAGTGTAGCCGGGCTGGATGTCAGTGCTTGGGCATTATCCGAAATTTCTTCAAGCTCACCGCGCGATCACTGCGGCGCGCGAGGGCTAAAAACCGTCACGCAAATCCCCTTCCCGCGCCAGAAACCGTCCGGCCCGGCGCCCGTTCGCTTTGCCATCGACGTAGCTCAGCACGCCGTTGATCCAAACCCCGTCAATCCCTTGCGCCGCGCGTTGCGGATCGTGGAAATCGGCGACGTCGCGAATGGTCAGCGGATCAAACAACACCAGGTCCGCCCAATGTCCGGCGCGAATCTCCCCGCGTTGCTTCAAGCCAAAACGCGCAGCCGACAGCCCGGTCATTTTGTGCACGGCGGTGTGCAGCGGAAACAGCCCGACGTCACGACTGAAATGGCCAAGCACCCGAGGGAATGCGCCCCACAGGCGCGGGTGCGGGAACGGGTCTTCGGGCAGGCCATCAGAGCCGACCATCGACAACGGGTGCGCGAGGATTCGCCGCACGTCCGCCTCGTCCATCCCGTAATACACCGCCCCGGCCGGTTGCAGGCGGCGCGCGGCGTCGAGCAGCGGCACGTTCCAATCGGCGGCGATGTCGATCAAGTCGCGGCCGCCCAGTTCGGGATGCGGTGTGGACCAAGTGATGGTGATGCGGTGAGCGTCGGTAACCTGCTTGAGGTCGAGCGTCGAAGAACTCGCCGCGTAGGGATAACAATCGCAGCCGACCGGATGGCTCTGCGCCGCGGTTTCGAGCGCCGCCAACAGTTGCGGACTGCGCCCCCAATTGCCGACGCCGGCGCACTTGAGGTGGGAAATGATCACTGGCGATTTCGCGTGTCGGCCAATCTGAAACGCTTCGTCCATGGCTTCCAGCACTGGCGCAAATTCGCTGCGCAAATGGGTCGTGTACACCGCGCCGAACGCCGTCAGTTCTTCGCTCAATTGCATGACTTCATCGGTGGACGCCGAGAACGCGCTCGCATACGCCAGACCTGTGGATAACCCCAATGCGCCGGCCTCCAGGCTTTCGCGCAATTGCTCGCGCATCGCGGTGATTTCCTCGGCGCTGGCACTGCGCAACAAGTCGTCGAGGTGATTGCTGCGCAACGCGGTGTGGCCGACCAGCGCGGCGACGTTCAGCGTGGTGTTCGCAGCTTCCACCGCTTCGCGGTAATCGCGGAAGGTCGGGTAAACAAACGCCGCCGAAGTGCCGAGCAGGTTCATCGGATCGGGCGGATCGCCGCGCAGACTGACCGGCGCAGCGCTGATCCCGCAGTTGCCGACGATCACCGTGGTCACGCCTTGGCTGAGCTTGGGCAACATTTGCGGTTGGCGGATGACCACAGTGTCGTCGTGGGTGTGCACGTCGATGAAACCCGGCGCCAGCACGCGGCCGGCGGCGTCGATTTGTTCGCTGGCGCGGGCGTCGTGCAAGTCGCCGATGCGTTCGATGCGCCCGTTCAGAAGCGCCACGTCCGCGGCATAACCGGGCGCATTGCTGCCGTCGATGATCAGGGCGTTGCGGATCAGAGTGTCGTACAGCATGTCAGTCTCCCAGCGGCAGGTGATCGTCGCCGCCACGGTAATCGTCGAGGGCGAGTTTGATCCGCCGCAGACGTTCTTGATTGTCTTCAGGATTGGCCAGCGCCAGCTCGGTGGCGAGCACGTCGATGGCCAGCAACATGCCGTAGCGCGCAGCCGTCGGTTTGTAGATAAACGAGGTTTCGACGCCTTGCAGCGGCAGCAATACATCGGCCAATAGCGCCAGCGGCGAGTCGGCGCGGGTGATCGCGAGAATCCGCGCGCCGTAGCTGCGCGCCAGTTCCACGGCTTCGAGCAGCTCCGGGGTGATGCCGGTCAGCGAGCAGGTAATCACCGCGTGTTCGGCGCCGAGGCTGGCGGCGGTGATGCGCATCATCACCGGGTCGCTGCACACCGCAATCGGGTAGCCGAGACGCACCAGGCGCACTTGCAGTTCATCGCTGCACAATGTCGAACAACCGCCCATGCCGAACGCATGAATCATTCGCGCCTTGCCGAGCAATTTCACCGCATCGGCGAACCGCGACTCGTCAAACGCGGCCAAATGCTGGTGCAAGGTCGACTCGATGTCACCGACAATCTGCCGATAAAACCCCGACTGTTCGGGCGTGCCTGCCGGGTCGAGGAAACGCCTGCCGACGCCGCTGGCCTGCGCCAGTTGCAGGCGCAAATCGCGCAAGTCGCGGCAGCCGACCGTGCGCGCGAACCGTGACAACGTGGCGGTGCTGACTTCCGCGCGCAGGGCCAATTCGTCGAGGCTGGCGGATGAGGCAAAACCGACGTCGTCGAGCATCAGCCGGGCGATGCGACCTTCGCCGGCGCTGAACGAATCCTGGCGAGCGCGGATCTGGTAGAGGATGTCCATGGCGCGGGGGCTCCGGCTAAAGCAGGTAGGAAAGACCCAGGGTCAGCCCGAAAGCGACCACTGAGATCAGCGTTTCGAGCACCGTCCAGGTCTTGAAAGTCTGGGCAACCGTCATATTGAAGTATTCCTTGATCAGCCAGAAGCCGCCGTCGTTGACGTGGGAAAAGATAACCGAGCCTGCGCCCGTCGCCAGCACCAGCAACTCCGGATGCGGATAACCCAGACCAATGGCCACCGGCGCGACGATGCCGGACGCGGTGGTCATGGCCACGGTCGCCGAACCAGTGGCAACGCGCATCAACGCGGCGAACAGCCAACCCATGATCAGTGGCGACAGGTGAAAAACCTGCGCCAGGCTGACGATTTGATCGGTGACGCCGGCGTCCACCAGAATCCGATTCAAACCGCCGCCAGCACCGACCAGCAAGGTAATGCTCGCGGTCGGCGCCAGGCATTCATTGGTGAATTTGAGGATCGATTCACGGCTGAAGCCCTGCGCCAGACCCAAGGTCCAGAAGCTCAGCAACGTCGCCAGCAGCAAGGCGATCACCGAGTTGCCGATAAACAACAGGAATTGATTGAAGCCGCTGCCCGGCGTGGAAATCAGGTTGGCCCAACCGCCAATCAGCATCAGCACCACCGGCAGCAGAATGGTCGCCATGGTGATGCCGAAACCCGGCAGCCGATCACGCGGCTCGCGGTCGAGAAATTGCCGTTCCATCGGGTTATCTGCCGGCAAGTGGATGCGCGGCACGATGAATTTGGCGTACAGCGGCCCGGCGATAATCGCCGTCGGAATACCAATCAAAATCGCGTACAGCAGCGTCTGTCCGACCCACGCCTGATACGCCTGCACCGCCAACATCGCCGCCGGGTGTGGCGGCACCAACGCGTGCACCACCGACAACCCCGCGACCATCGGCAAACCGACCATCAGAATCGACACCCCGACGCGCCGCGCCACGGTGAACGCAATCGGCACCAGCAAGACAAAACCGACCTCGAAAAACAGCGGCAACCCGACCAGAAACGCGATGCACACCATTGCCCAATGTGCATTCTTCTCGCCAAAACGGTCGATCAGCGTGCGCGCCATCTGCTCCGCGCCACCCGACTCGGCCATCATCTTGCCAAGCATCGTCCCCAACGCCACCACCAGCGCAATATGCCCCAGCGTCTTGCCCACGCCCGCCTCATAAGCGCCCACCACGCCCGACGGCGGCATCCCTGCCAACAGCGCCAAGCCAATCGAAACCAGGGTGATGACGATGAACGGATTGAGTCGATAACGCGCGATCAGAACGATCAGCGCAATGATGGCGACAGCGGCATAAACCAGCAGCCAATAGCCAAAGGAAGGCGTCATGCGGTACTCCTCGAAAGGGTCACGTCGATTGATTTGTGAAACTCATAAATCATTTCAGAGCGCGATATTCAAACGAGGTGAAAGTAATTTTCGTGCACAGGTAAGGCTTGTCGCGCAGAGGCATGGCGGGGGGTGGGTTATGAAAGTTTTGGGT
>NZ_MKGS01000207.1:0-22711 GCF_002836905.1 Pseudomonas sp. 43NM1
TGTGAAGTGATGGCGACCGCCACGCCCCAGGCCAGCGCGGTGGCCACGCCGGTCAGCGTTGCGAGCCAGCTGCCAGCGGCAATTTCGGCGATTTCATAAACGCAGTGTCCGCCGAGGTGAAACCCATGCCCGCCGCGAGGTCGGTGGCGATCCAGGTTTGCACGACAAAAATCACGCCCATCACCACCAGCGTAATCAACGCCGCTTTGCCGACGCTGCGGCCCGGATCACCCTTGATCTCTTCGGCGAGCGTGGAAATTGCATCGAAGCCAAGGAACGACAACACCGCAATCGACACCGCTTGCATCAGCAGGGCGAAGTTGAATGTTTGCGGGTTATACAGCGGCGCCAGGGTCAATTGGCCGTTGCCGCCACCGTTGTGGAGGGCGTTCCAGGCGTAGAACAGGAAAATCCCCAGCACCACCAGTTGCGCGAGCAGAAACACAATGTTCATCCGCGCGGTGAAAGTGATGCCGCGCAGGTTTACAAACGTTGCGCTGACCAGGAACGCGAGGATGAAGCCGACTTTCGGAATGTCCGGATACAGATGATTCAGCGCCATCGCCGCGTAGACGTACAGCAGCGGCGGGATCAGCAGGTAATCGAGCAGCATCAACCAACCGGCGATAAACCCGACGTGTTGATTCAAGCCGCGTTGCGCGTAGGAATACACCGAGCCGGCGATAGGAAAAGCCCGGGCCATGCTGCCGTAGCTGAGCGCGGTGAACAGCATCGCAACCATGCCGATGATGTACGCCAGCGGCACCATCCCCGGCGCCTCGGCGTTGACGTAGCCATACACACCAAACGGTGCGATCGGGATCATGAAGATCATCCCGTACACCACCAGGTCCGTGAGCGTCAGGCTACGTTTCAACTCCTGCTTGTAGCCGAATTCTTCTATTTCCATGAAGCGTTTCTCCTTATCAGTCGTTCGGACAACTTTTAGTTTTTATGCGGGCAGAGCTTTTTTTACGTAGCGCTTTTTCCTACAGCAGCGGGGCCAGATATCCGGCCCAGCGAGCAACGTTTTCAGGCGTGCGCAGCAGGTCGTTGCGCACCTCGATCAACAGCGCTTGCAAGCCGCGAGCATCGCCGTGCACCGGCACGGTCATGTCGCCCAACGGGTCGATTTTGTACGGCTGATTACCTGCAACTTTCAACGGATGTCGGGCCAGACCGTCGAGCACGTTTTGCGCGTATTGCCGCGCTTCGCCGAACAGCACACCGGCCTCCAGCGGCCGCTGCTGTCCGTAATAAACCGGGGTGAAACTGTGAATGCCCACCACCCGCACCGGGCGACCTTGCGCCACACGCTCATCGATCAGGGTTTGCAAGCGCGTGTGAAACGGCTTGAACAACATCTGCCGACGATGCTCGCGCGTCGCTTCATCGAGTTGCTGGTTGCCCGGCACTTGGTAGATTTCGCTTTGCCCGGGAATGCTGTCCGGGGCGTGGCGTGGGCGGTTGAGGTCGATCAGCAAACGCGAATAGTTCGCCGCCAGCAGGGTCGCGCCGAGGGTCTCGGCCAAACGTTCGGCCAGCGCCAGGGCGCCGATGTCCCAGGCAATGTGCTGGCGCGCGGCTTCGGCGTTCAGGCCCAGGTCATTCAGTGCCGGCGGGATAAACCGGCTGGCGTGTTCGCACACCAGAATCAACGGGTGCTCGGAGGCTTCCCGGCTCAGGGTGTACGCGGGGCGGGTGTAAAGCCCCTGTTCAACGGATTCAGTACAGGCGCGCATAGTGCTCACAAAGTTCGGCGGGCGAGAGCTGTTCCGTCAGCGTCAATTCCTCGGTTTTCAGGGCGAAATAGGTGTCGAGCAAGGCCTGCGGCAAGGCTTCGATCAGCGCCTCGCTGTTGCGCAGGCAATCCAGCGCCTGGGTCAACGAAGCGGGCAGGGCGACGATGCCGCGCGACTGGCGTTGCTCCTCATTCAAGGCATCGGGGATTTCATCGGTGATCGCGTTCAGCGCCAGGCGTTGCTCGATGCCCAGGCGCCCGGCGATCAGCAGCGCGGCCATCGCCAGATGTGGCGAGGCGGTGGCGTCCATCGCGCGAAATTCCAGGTTGTACTGCGCCGCGACCGATTTGCCGCCGAGGCTGACTGTCGGGCAGATCCGTAACGCCGCTTCCCGGTTGCGTTGGCCGAGGCAGGCGTAGGACGCGCTCCAGTGATGCGGCTGCAACCGTTCGTAGGACACCGGCGTCGGCGCGGTAAACGCACACAGTGCCGGCAAGTAATGCAGCACACCGGCGGCCCAATGCTGGCCGAGCGTCGACAAGCCATTGCTGGTGCCGGCGTCATACAGCAGTGGTTGCCCGGCCAGATCCTGCAGGCTGACGTGCAGGTGCACGCCGTTGCACACAGCAGTTTCGGCGGTTTTCGGCGCGAAACTCAGGTCGAGGCCCATTTGCCGGGCGATCTCGCGGGTGATTTCACGCACATTGACCGCGCGGTCGGCCGCCGCTACGCCGAGGGTCGGGCGGCAGGTGATTTCGTATTGATGCTTGCCGTATTCCGGCAGGAACATCTCCGGTTCGACGCCGCCCGCGCGTAAAGCGCTGAGCAGCCAGCCGCCAAACTCGGCGCCCTGGCGCTGCGCTTCCAGGGAAAACGCCAGGTGTTCGGCAGCGCCGCTGGCAAGGTTGAACTCGTGTTCGAACGCGGCGTTGACCTGCAATCCCAGTTCGGCGCGATAACGTTCCACTTCATTGCGCAGCAGCGTGCGCGGGCAAGCGCTCCACGGCCGGCCATCGGTTTCGCAAAGGTCGCCGTGGATGAAATCGAGCGTCGGGGCGTTGGCGTCCGGGCCATTGTTGACGGTCACCCGGCTGCTCAGGTCAGGAATCAGCCGCAAATCACCATAAGCGCCCCACGGGTTGGTCGAGGCGATCACGTCTTGCGGGGTCAGCGCGCTGTTGGCCGGCACCCAGCCGCAACCGGCGGCTTGATAATGCTCCAGCTCATCGCTGGGAAACGAGCGGCCACGGGTCACGCCGATCAGGTCGGTGGTGACAATCGTGGTCATCGGCACCGGCAACAGGCGCGCGCTCATGGCTGCATCTCCTGCAAACGGCGGAGCACGGTTTGTGTGTCGGTAATCCAGCAATAACCCTTGATCGCGTTGAGGCAGGCCTGGTGGCGTTGCTCGGTATAGGTCGCGCAGGCATCGGCGACCAGCGTCACCAGATAGCCGCGGTCGGCAGCGTCGCGCACCGCCATGTCCACGCATTGGTCGGTGACGATACCGGCGATGATCAAGTGCCGCGTTTCGAGATTGCGCAGCACGTAATCGATGTTGGTCGAGTTGAACACCCCCGAAGAAGTCTTCGGCAGGACGATTTCGTTTTCCCGCGGCGTCAGTTGTTCAATCACCTGCGCCTGCGGGCTGCCCTTGGGCAAATGCATGTCCGAGAGTTTGTGGTCCAGCGAGCGGTCGCGGCCATCGGCGGTGAGGCTTTCGATCAAGGTGTGCAATACGTTCTGCCGCGCGCCGCGAAAGGCTTCGAGCAAGCGCTGTTGATTGGGCACCACCTGCTGGCGCGTGCGGCTGAGGAAATACTCGGCGTCAGGCTCGTTGAGGTGCGGGTCGAACTGCGGTTCGAGCCAGGCGCGTTGCATGTCGACCAGCAACAGCGCGGTGTGGTCGGTGACAAACGGCAAGTCGCGGGGCGAGCGATGAGGGAGCGTCAACATCCTTATTTTTCCTCAAGCAAATGGGTATCGAAGTCGGAGCGCACGGCATCGATGCCTTCGAGCCGATCGGCGAGGTCCGGGCTGCGCAAGGTCAGGCAGGCGATCAACGCCTCGATTTGCGCCAGTGCCGGGACCATGCTGTCGAACGCGGAAACCGATTCCACCGGCGCGCTGATGATCAGGTCGGCCATCTCGCGCAGCGGCGACGCATAAATGTCGGTAAACAGCACCACGCGCGCATAACGGTTTTTCGCCGCGCTGGCCACGCGCAAGGCCTGGGTCTGGTAGCGCCGATAGTCGAACACCAGCACCACGTCCTGGCGCTGCACATCGAACAAACGGTCGGGTAACTGAGCGTTGTCTTCCATGGCAAAACAGCCGGGGCGCAGCAGGCGCAGGTGATTGAGCAGGTAATTGGCGAGGAAACTGCTGAAACGCCCCCCGAAGCAATGCACTTGATGGCGCACGTCGAGCAGCCATTCGACCAGAATGCGCACGTCTTCGGGTTGGGTCAGGGCTTGGGTTTCGATCAGCGAGCGATGCGTCTCGGCCAGGTAGTGGCTCCACGGATCGTCTTTTTGCAAATGAGCGCGCGGTTGCAGCAGGGCGCTGGGGGAGCGTAAGCGGTGGTCCATGTCGCTGAGCAGGGCGTCCTGGAATTCAGCGTAACCACCAAAACCGAGTTTCTTCACCAGCCGCACAATGGTCGGATCGCTGACACCGGCATGTTCGGCCAGACGCGACATCGGCCCCAACCCGTTACGCGGGTACTGGTCGAGCAAGGCGCGGATGACTTTGCGTTCCGACGGCGTCAATACGAGGCCGGGATCGGTGATCAAGTCTCTGAGAGGCGGCATCCGGGCTCCTGCTGGATGGGTGTGTCGGTTTTATTTCACAAGTCGCCAAAACAGTATTTATGTAATACACGCTACATGTCTAGTGGATTTTTCACGCAATCGGATTTGCGCATGAGATGGGAGCAAACACCCGTGTTCCGGGGGCTACGTAGATGTCGACACAGCGTGTAGGACATTGACCATAGACATGTCGGAGATCATCCTTTCAGCCACTGAATTTGCCAAAGGTTTGTGGGTTGCGGGCACTTCTTGCGGCACAATCCCCCGATCGTTGGCGGCGTGTTGCCGTTTGGTTTTCCATCAAGAGTAATCACCCGTGCAGGCGACCCGTTTGACCCTGATCTGCCACGCCCGAACCGTCGCACAGAAACTCGCGCGTTTTCCTGCGGATGAATCAGTGGAAATCGATTGGCAATCGGCGAAGTCTTGCCGTCGCGATGCTGGCAACGTGGCGCCCATCCTTCTGTGCGGCCCCGAAGCCCGGACCCGGCAAACCGCCGAGCTGTTTGGCAACGATGCGCAAGTCGTCGAAGCCCTGCGTGATTGTGATTTCGGTCGTTGGCAGGGCCAGCGCCTCAGCGATCTGCAAAAGCATGCGCCTGAAGCGCTCAGCGCCTGGCTCGACGACGCGGATTCGGCGCCGCACGGTGGCGAGTCGGTAAACCAACTCAGCGCGCGTGTTGCGGCATGGCTGACCACGCTGGAGGCGCAACCGGGCCAGGTGATCGCGGTCACTCATCCTTACGTTATTCGCGCCGCACTGGCGCACGTGCTGCAAAGCCCGGCGACCCACCTGGTCGATGTCGAGCCGCTCTCGGCGCTCGAATTGCGTTTCACCGGGCGCTGGCGGCTACGCTTGATGGGCACCGCTTTTGAAGGAGCAATTTGATGAAAACCTTGCTGGTCATCGGCATTGGCGCCGGCAACCCGGACTACATAACCATGCAAGCGGTGAAAGCGCTGAACCGCGCCGACGTGTTTTTCCTCATGGACAAGGGCCAGAGCAAAGACAAGTTGATCGACCTGCGCCGCGAGATCTGCGAACGCTACATCACCGAACACGATTATCGTTTTGTCGAAGCCCACAGCCCCGAGCGCGAGCGTGGCGATGTGGACTACAAGACCAGCGTCGAGGAGCTGAACCTGGCCAAGCAAAACACCTTCGAACGGCTGATCAACGAGGAAATGTCCGACGGCCAATGCGGCGGTTTCCTGGTGTGGGGCGACCCGGCGTTGTACGACAGCACCGTACGCATCCTGCAATCAATCCTCGATGCCGGGCATTGCACCTTCGAGTTCGAAGTGATCCCCGGCATCACCAGCGTCCAGGCGTTGGCGGCGCAACACAAAGTGCCGCTGAACCGCATTGGCCGCTCGATTGAAATCACCACCGGCCGGCGACTGGCGGCGGGGCAGGTGAGTGAGGCGGACAGCCTGGTGGTGATGCTCGATGCGGAAGATTCCTACCATCACGTGGCGGATCCGGAAACGCAGATTTACTGGGGCGCCTACCTCGGCACGCCAGATGAAATCCTCATCTCGGGCAAGCTCAAAGACGTCGCGCCGGAGATCGAGCGGGTGCGCAAAGCGGCGCGGTTGGCGAATGGCTGGATCATGGATACGTATTTGCTGCGCAAGCTTTGAGGCATCAGGTGTCTGGGAGGGCCTGTTCGCGGGCAAGCCTCGCTCCTACACGGGAATACGCTGACCCTGTAGGAGTGAGCCTGCTCGCGATTGGGCCAATAACCGCACCTCAGGAAATCGTCGTCACCTCCCGCCCAAACCGCTCTCGATACACCGACGGCGGCACCCCGACCACGCTGCGAAACGCCACCCGAAAACTTTCCACGGACCGGTAACCGCAGCGCTCGGCGATCTGTTCGGTGTTGGCGCTGGTGCTTTCGAGCAATTCCCGCGCCCGGGCCAGGCGTTGGTGTTGCAGCCAGGTTTTCGGCGACAGGCCGCTGGCCTCGGTAAAACGCCGGAGGAAGGTGCGTTCGCTCATCGCGGCTTCGCTGGCGAGGTCGCGCACTTCCAGCGGTTGGTGCAAACGCTCGCGCGCCCATTGCATGACACGGGACAAATCGCTGCGGGGCGAAGCGCTGACCGGCGCCGGAATAAACTGCGCCTGACCGCCGGTGCGTTGCGGCGACATCACCAGGCGTCGCGCCACCGAGTTGGCGACCTGGGTGCCGAAGTCGCGCGCCACCAAATGCAAACAAGCATCGATGCCCGCCGCGCTGCCGGCCGAAGTGATCAACTGGCCCGAATCGACATACAGCACGTCCGGGTCCACCAGAATGTTCGGAAAACGTTCCGCCAATTCGCTGGTGTAGCGCCAGTGGGTGGTGGCGCGGTGACCGTCGAGCAGGCCGGTGGCTGCCAGCACAAACACCCCGGAACAGATCGACAGCAACCGCGCGCCGCGCGCATGTGCCTGGCGCAACGCAACCAGCAACGCCTCTGGCACCGGCGCCTGGCGGTCGCGCCAACCGGGGACGATGATGGTGCGCGCGGTTTCAAGCAATGGCATGCCGCCGTCGGCCAGCACCTGGATTCCACCCATGGCACGCATCGGCCCGTCATCCACGGCAACGATCTGGTGCTGGTACCACGGGAAATCGAACTCCGGCCGGGTCAGGCCGAAGATCTCCACGGCGATGCCGAACTCGAATGTGCAGAGGCCGTCATAGGCCAGAATCGCGACCAATCCTGGGGTGTTGGGCATTTGGCGGAAACTTCCCGGTAAGTGTCTTGTGCGCCACTGTAGCGGCAAGTGTCCGGCAGATAAAGTTTGCCTACACCCACCGCTACCAAGGACTACACACCATGACCAGTCTGGTTCGCCAAATCCCCGCCGCCCCGTCCGCGATTGCCCTCATGCATTTCAGCAATCGTCTGACGTTTGAAACCGATTGTTCCGACGTCTACGGCAGCCAGGAGGCTGGCGAGGTGGATTTCGTGCTGGTGGATACGCGCGGGCCATCGGCCTACCAGCGCGGGCACGTGCCGGGGGCGATCAACATTCCGGGGCGATTGATAACCGCCCAGACGCTGGCGGCTTATCCCGCGTCCACGTTGTTTGTGGTGTATTGCGCCGGCCCGCATTGCAACGGCGCAAACAAAGCCGCAGTCAAACTCGCGGCGCTGGGTTACCCGGTCAAGGAAATGATCGGCGGGGTTACCGGGTGGCTGGATGAAGGGTTTGCGCTAAACGTGGAAGCGGTTAGCGGGGCGATTGGCTGCGAATGCTGACCTGCCGATAATCGATGACCTGCCATAAAACGATAACCCTGTAGGAGCGAGGCTTGCCCGCGAAGAGGCCGTCAGATCCAACACCAATGTTGGCTGACACAACGCCTTCGCGGGCAAGCCTCGCTCCTACAGGGGCTCGTCGTGTTCGACATTTATGTTGGCTGACACACCGCTTTCGCGGGCAAGCCTTGCTCCCACAGAGGCTCGTCGTGTTCGACATTTATGTTGGCTGACACAACGCCTTCGCGGGCAAGCCTCGCTCCTACGGGTGTGTGGGTAATACTTGGCTTTTTCTATAAGTATTTGTCGCTTATAGATAATTGGCTGGCCCAAAGCCACTCTAGACTGCGGCCACTTTCGATCTTCATCCATCGAAACTGCCACTCTAAAGCTGCCAATAAAAACCTCCGCACACCATGGAGTTATAAATGAACAAGCTAGTGATGTTTGGTGCCCTGGCACTGTCGATGTTGTCCCTCAGCGCTGTGGCTGACGATGCCAAGCCGATCCGCATCGGCATTGAAGCCGGGTATCCGCCATTCTCGATGAAAACCGCTGACGGCAAACTCGCCGGTTTCGACGTGGACATCGGCGATGCGCTGTGTGAGCAGATGAAAGTCAAATGCGTGTGGGTCGAGCAAGAGTTCGACGGCCTGATCCCGGCGCTGAAAGTGAAAAAAATCGACGCCATCCTGTCGTCCATGACCATCACTGACGACCGCAAGAAAAACGTCGATTTCACCATCAAGTACTACCACACGCCGGCACGCTTCGTGATGAAGCAAGGCACCGACGTCAAAGACCCGCTGACCGAACTCAAAGGCAAGAAAGTCGGCGTACTGCGCGCCAGCACCCACGACCGTTTTGCCACGGAAGTGCTGGAACCCAAAGGCATCATCCTGGTGCGTTACGGCTCCCAGCAGGAAGCCAACCTCGACATGGTCTCCGGTCGCCTCGACGCGATGCTGGCCGACTCGGTCAACCTCGACGACGGTTTCCTGAAAACCGACGCCGGTAAAGGTTTTGCATTCGTCGGCCCGACCTACGAAGACGCCAAGTACTTCGGCGGCGGCGCGGGCATTGCCGTGCGTAAGGGCGATAAGGAATTGGCGGACAAATTCAACACCGCCATCACTGAAATCCGCGCCGACGGCAAGTACAAGCAGGTTCAGGACAAGTACTTCGATTTTGATGTTTACGGCCAATAATCCAGCCGTTTAAACCAGCCTTACCAGGCGTATAGGGCTTGATGAAAAGTGGCAATCGTTGAGGCGATTGCCACTTTTTTTGCCCGCTGGCCCATCAATGTGCAGCGGTTACAGGTCCTTCAGTTCGCGCACGATCTCGCTGAATCCCGGCCGCGCCAGCACATCCGGCTGACAGCAACGCTGTTGCAAATCCTCCAGCGCCAGACGTTGTTCAGCACCCAACCCCGAATCAACCCGCGCCAGCAATTCCCCCAACAACACGCCAAATGCGCGCACTTCGATGCGTTGCAGCGCACGGCTTTCGACGCTGTCGCCGGTGGCATGAAAAGACGCCGCGCCAAAGTCCCCCAACAGGCAATCACCGTGCTCATCGCACAAAATGTTGTGGCCATACAAATCGCCGTGGGTGATGCCTTGCCGGTGTAAATGCGCGGCCACCGCAGCAATGCCACCGGCGATGCGCAACGCCACTGCTGCGGTAAAACGTGTGTCGTCGCGGTAAACATCCCGCGAACACGACGCCAGGCTCGGCAGCCCCGCGAGATTGCGATAACTCGGGTCGATCAACTGCATTACCAACCCAGCCTGCGCCTGCGGATGCTCGACAATTCGCCCTTCAACACGGATCAGGTTGGGGTGCAGGCCGGCGGTGATACAGGCATTCATCTCGTGCAGCGGCGAGCCATCGCTGGTCATCTCACCTTTATAGAGTTTGACCGCGACCTCGCTGGCCGGTTGATCCGGGCGCTGCCAGGTGGCGCGATGAATTACCCCCGACGCGCCTTCACCCAATTGCTGTTCCAGACGCAACTGCGACCAGGCAATGCTCGGTGTCGCTTCGAGCGCAGCGGCGTTGGCTTCGGTTTCCAGCGGATTGCCGGCGTACGCCAGCCAACTCAGCGCCGGCAGAGTCAGCAGCCATTCAGGCAGTTCGCCGAGTTGGTTGGCGGCGATGCGGATCAGTTCGAGCTGATGGCAATCGCGCAGACTCTCGGGCAACTGTTGCAAGCGATTGCCGGCCAGCATGAGTTTTTGCAGGTGCGGGCGCTGGCCCAGTTCGCTCGGCAACTCGCTGATGCGATTGTCGGTCAGGATCAACCAGCGCAGCAGCGGTGGCAGGGCAGCGCCGGGCACGTGTTCGATGCGATTGGCCTTGAAGCCGACCATGCTCAGCGCCGCGCATTGGCCCAGACACGCCGGCAGTTCGCTGAAGAGGTTGTCGGAGCAGAAAATGATGCGCAATTTGTGCAACCGATGCAGGTCGTCCGGCAGGCTGCGCAAGGCGTTGCCACTGAGGTTGAGCACTTCCAGCGAATCGGCGAGGTCGAAGATTTCCCGGGGGAATTCGCTGAGGCCGCAGGACAAGTCGAGGCGGGTGATGCCGGCCAGTTCACCGGCCTGCAATTGGGCAAGGGTATTCATCAACGGGATTCGCTATTGATCGTGGCGTCGGGCGCGCGGCCCGGAGAATGGGCTGCATGATAGCGGGAAGTTGGTTTGCCGGTCAGGCCGGTTTTGCGAGCAGCCATCCCGCAAAAAAACCGCTCAATCAAACAACCTCGCGAACCTCGACCAATTGCCCCAACCGACTGCGCGTGCGCGCCAGATCAATCGCATCGCCGCCCAGGCTTTCATGCAAGGAGCGCTGCCCGAGCAACACCAGGTGTTTGTCCTGATCGTACAAAACGTCGATCAGGTTGATGAATCGCTGCTGCGCTGCAATCGAACACTCGGCCAGGCAGGGCAATTGATCAATCACCCAGTGATCGAAACGCCAACACAATTGCAGATAATCCATCACCGCGGTCGGCTGATCGCAGAGGTCGCTGAAGCTGAAGCCGACCGTGCTGCCGTGGCAAAACCACGCCGGCATTTGTCGCGTACCGACCGTCAGTTCCAAGGGCTGCGCGCGGTCCGGCAGGTGCAGCAATTGCCGCTGCTGCGGCGTCGCGGGCCAGACATATTGGCCGTGGGTAAACACCTGCAAATGATCGGTGCGCGCCTGGCTGCGGTAATCATGCGGGCCGCCGACTTCCATGACTTGCATGCGCGTGTTGATCAGGTCGATCACCGGTTTGAAACGCGCGTGGTACAGCGGATTCGGCAGCAGGCCTTCGGGCGGGTAGTTGGACGTCACCAGCAGCAGAATGCCGCGGCGGAACAAGGCTTTGAACAGCCGGCTGATCAGCATCGCGTCGCCGTTGTCATGCACGTGAAACTCGTCGAAACACAACACCCGGCAATCCTGCAACAGCGTGTCCAGCGTCGTTGCCAGGGCATCGTTGTGCTCGCGACTGTCGAACATGCCTTGATGCAACCGGGCGAAGAATTCATGGAAGTGCAGACGTTGTTTTTGTTCGATCGGAAGGGCCTGGAAAAATCCGTCGAGCAACCAGCTCTTGCCGCGCCCGACCGCACCATGCAAGTACAGCCCGGGCAGGGTTTTCGCCGACGATCCGAGCAAATGGGTCGCGTGTTGCGCCATGCAGTCGATCACTCGTTGCTGGCTGTGGCTGAGGGTGTAGCCCTGCGCAAACGCTTTGTGCTGAAAGTAATCGTGAATCAACCGTGGGTTGCCGGGCGACGCCGCTTTGCCAAATAGTTTTTTGCCGGACACCTTATCGCCGAGCAGCGCTTTGCCGAACAAGCGGCGCAACGCGGGCCAGCGCGGTGTGTTTTGCGGACGGTTTGGCGGTGGAACAGCCACGATAAATAGCACCCCGGAAATCAGCAGACCGGCGCGTGGAGCGTCGGCGGCGTAGTTTAACCAAAGGGTGAATTGTCCTGCCACGCGCGCAGGGGTAAACGATGCCTGGTTGTACGAGAAACTGCGGTGTGGACAGCTATTTTCCCGCCGTTGTACCGCAGCTTCTTCAACAAATCGAAACAAATCCCCGCCACTTTGCTGGATCCGATTGCCGCGAATAACTGGCGAAATTTCGTTCGCTGGCTAACCTGATTTTCAGGAGCCACCCCTTACAAGGATTGGGGCAGTGAAAGGATTTTGGATTTTCGTGGTGTTGGGCATGCTGCTCGGCACGCCGATATTGGCCGCAGAAATGCAGGTGCAAGTGCGTGTCGATGTGCTGCGCGGCTGTCAATTGGTCGGCCAGCAACGCAGCGCGGGCATCGAGCAGTTGGGTGTGCTGGATTTCGGCAGCACGGCGCGTCTCGACGACCCCGCGGGCCCGTTGAGTGCCGCCCTGATCAGTTCGCGCCTGCCGCGACTGGAGTGCAATCCGGACACTCCGTATCAATTACGCGTCGATGGCGGCCAGCATGGCGGCGTCGGTGACGTGCGCTACATGGCGGGAGCCAACCAACAGAGCAAACCCATCCCTTATCGGCTCTACCAAGACCCGGCGCGGCGTATTCCGCTGGCGGTGGATGTGCCGGTGAGCGGGCGCGTGCCGGACAGCGGTTCGGTGGATTTGCCTTTGTATGCACGGATCGAACGGCTGGCGGAAATTCCGCATGTCAGCCGTTACTCAGACTTGGTGAAGGTGACCGTCACCTGGTAGCAGGCGCTGTTTGAGGGCTCCCGCCGAGTCGGGTAGCGCAAGGAAGGGGACGATGCCGGTTGATCGTCCGGGGTTCGACACCAGAGGGAACTGGGTTTGGCGCTGACAGACAAGCACTGGAAAATTTTCGCCGCAGGCGCGTCTATCGCCACAGGCGCTCTTTTCGCCACAGGCGCTCTTCTTGCCGCAGGCGCACTGTCATTGCTGGCCGAGCCTGCGTATGCGCTGGTCAGCGGGCAGATCCAGGCGCGGCTGACGATCATTGCCGGCTGCGAAGTCAACAATGGCACGCGTCCCGACCTGCCGGTCGGCGACCTCGGCAGCCTCGATTTCGGCCAGCAGGGGCCGACCTGGACCAATCCGATCAAGGCCAGCCTCAGCGACAACGGCAGCGGCACGCTGAATGTCGCCTGCAACCCTTCGGTCACCGGGTTCACCGTCACCATCGACGGTGGCGCCCACGGCGACGGCGCCACCCGACGCCTGAGCAACGGCCGCCAGACCCTCATTTATCAGTTGTTCCTCGATGCTTCCGGCACACAGGGCTACAGCATCGGCCAACAACACAATTTCGCCGTGACCAACGCAGAGCAGATACCGATCCCGGTATATGGCGCGGTGGTGGCGAATACCCGCGCGGTTCCGGCCGGTGTCTATACCGACACCCTCACGGTAACGCTCGATTGGTAACCCCGTAGAGGACGGACACCATGCACATGTTTGCATCAAGGATTGGTTTGTCATTGCTCAGCCTGACGCTGGCCTCCAGCGCCATCGCGGCCACCACGGTCACCGGCCAGATCACCTCCAGCCTGACGCTGATCAGCAGTTGTCAGGTCAATGGTGCCGGTGGCACCACGGGGCTGAACTTCGGTGCGCTGGACTTCGGCGTCGCCAACAGCCTGTTCACCGAGGCTGACGCGCAGGTGTTGGGCGGCGGCGGAGGGCTGTCGATTCTCTGCTCCAGCGGCACCATCCCGGCGGTCAAAGTGCGCGCCGGCAGCCATGACGGACAGTCGCCCGGCGGCACCCGCGCGCTGGCCGATGGCGGCGGCAACTTCGTGCCTTACGACCTGTACACCGACGCCGGGCACTCGCAGATTCTTGCCATCGACGGCGTGATCAACCTCGCCGCCAGTACCGGCGTGGCGCAGACCGTGAATATCTACGGCAAGGCAGTCGGCAAGGCCGGTTTACCCGCCGGCACTTACACCGACACCGTTGCCGTCGAACTGACGTTCTAGTGCGATGGCTTGCCAGGGATGGCCGACGCTGGTTTTGCTGTGTGCGGGCAGCCTGCCGTTGCCGCTGGCGGCGGTGACCAGTCAGAGCTTTCAGGTCAGCGCGACGGTGACGGCCGGGTGCCTGGTGGTCGGCGGTGTGTCGAACTACGGCAGCCTCGACTTCGGCAGTCGTTCGGCGCTGGCCACCGGTGCGGTGCAAGTGGCGTTGAGCGGTGGCGTGCAGTTGCAGTGCACGCCGGGCGTAACCCTGAACATGAGCGTCGATGGCGGCCAGTACAACAACAGCGGTCGCCATTTGCAGCTGAGCACCGGGAGCAATCGCGTGGCGTATGCGTTGTTTCGCGATGCGGCATTCAGCCAGGCGCTGGGCGTCGGCCAGAGCGTGGCGGTGGCTTACACCGATGCCAACAACATTCGCTTGCCGATTTACGGGCAGGTGCAGTTGCCGGGCAATCAGCCCGGTGGAACCTACAGCGATGTGTTGCAGGTGCAGCTGTCGTGGTGACGCAGTCTTGGTAGTGCAGTGATTTCAACAAGGAGCAGGCACATGGCTTCACAGGTTTTGCGCGCGGCAGCAGTGGCGCTGATGTTCTTCGGGATTGCCCAGGCGCAGGCCGCCAGCTCGGTGCTGATCTGGCCAATCGATCCAGTGCTGGAGGCCGATCAACAGGCCAGTGCGTTGTGGCTGGAAAACCGTGGCAGCGAGACGGCCAACCTGCAGATACGCGTATTTGCCTGGAGCCAGAACGGCTTCAACGACCAGTACCAGAACCAGCGCGATGTGATTGGCAGCCCGCCAGTGGCGAAGATCGAACCGGGGCAAAAACAACTGGTACGCCTGACCCGGACCAAGGACGTCCCGCCGGGGCAGGAACTGGCTTATCGGATCATCATCGACGAGATTCCTTCGGCCACGCCGCCCGCCGCCGAGGACGGCAAGACAGCTGCGGCGATTCGCTTCCAGATGCGTTATTCGGTGCCGTTGTTCGCTTACGGCGCAGGGTTGTGGAGCAAGGAAGACGCCAATCGCCCGCGTGATCCCAAGGGGGTCGGTTTGCCCGACTTGAGTTGGCGCACGGTGGCGGTCGATGGCCGCTCGTATGTCGAAGTGCGCAATCAGGGCGCGGTGCATGCGCGGTTGACCGATGTGGCGCTGAAGCAGGGCGGGCAAAGCAAACCGCTGGTGGAAGGGTTGCTCGGTTACGTGCTGCCAGGCGCGGTGATGCGCTGGCCGGCGCCGGGACCGCTGGCCGGGGAATCGGCGTTGCTGGTGCGGGTAAACGGGGCGAGCCAGGTGCAGAGCATTTCGCCACTGCGCTGATATCACGGCATTCGAGCTGCTGTGGCGAGCGAGCTTGCTCGCGCCGGGCTGCGAAGCGGCCCCTGCACTGACGACCCGGCTTCGCCAGACAGGCTGAACAAGGAGGACAAGGTCCATTGACGGACGTAAAACGCGAATGAGCCCCGCTTGGGCTCGCAGTTTGCAAAGTCCGATCCGGGCGGCAATCTGCGTGTGTTGGCTGCTGATCGTCCCGCGCACCGAGGCCGGCGATTTGCCGCCGCCACCCAGCGGCATGGAGGCCGTGGCCGATGCACAGTTGTTTCTGGAGTTGGTGGTCAATCAGATGAATACCGGACGCGTGGTCGCCGTCGATCAGCGTGGCGGGCGCTTCTTTCTCCCGGCCTCGGCCCTGCGCGAGAGTGGCATAAAACTGCCGGAAAACGTCGATGCCGACGCCGACGTCGATCTCGACAGCTTGCCGGGCCTGCACAGTGAGTACGACAGCACCGGCCAGCGGCTGCTGGTCAACGTGCCGCCGGAGTGGTTGCCGGAGCAATTTGTCGGCAGCCGCGAAGCCTACCCGCGCACCCCGGCGCTGAGCAGTTTCGGCGCGTTGCTCAACTACGATCTGTACCTCAACGACACCGACGATGCCGGCACCTACCTCGCAGCATGGAACGAACTGCGGCTGTTTGACGGTTGGGGCACGCTGTCCAACACCGGGCAATACCGCCAGACCTTGTCGGGCAACGCCGTCAGCACGCTGAATAACGGCTACCTGCGCTACGACACCACGTGGCGTTATTCCGATGACGAGCGACTGCTGACCTACGAGGCCGGCGATCTGGTCAGCGGCGCCTTGCCCTGGAGCAGTTCGGTGCGCCTCGGCGGTGTGCAACTGTCGCGCGACTTTGGCGTGCGCCCGGACCTGGTGACATACCCGCTGCCGCAATTTGCCGGGGAAGCGGCGGTGCCGTCCTCGGTCGATCTGTTCATCAACGGCTACAAATCCAGCAGCGCCGACCTGCAACCGGGGCCGTACACGCTGACCAATATCCCGTTCATCAACGGCGCTGGCGAGGCCGTGGTGGTTACCACCGACGCCTTGGGTCGCCAGGTTTCGACCACGGTGCCGTTCTACGTCACCAGCAGTCTGCTGCAAAAAGGTCTGAGCGATTTTTCCGTGGCCGCCGGTACGTTGCGGCGCAACTACGGCCTCAAGGATTTCGGTTACGGTTCCGGCGTCACGTCCGGCAGTTTGCGTTACGGCGTCAGCGACAACTTTACGCTGGAGAGCCACGCCGAAGCATCGCAAGCCCTGACCCTCGGTGGTCTCGGCGGTAATGTGCGCCTGGGCAATTTCGGCGTGCTCAACACCGCACTCAGTCAAAGCCAGTTCGACGGCGAAAACGGCCAGCAGTTGAGCCTCGGTTATCAGTACAGCAGTCAGCGCTACAGCTTTTCTTATCAGCGGCTGCAACGGCATGAAAACTATGCCGACCTGACGGTGGCCGACAGCCCTTACGCGACCCTCAGCAAGCGCAGCGAGCAGGCGACCCTGAGCCTCAATCTCGACACGTGGGGCAGCCTCGGCGTCGGTTATTTCGATGTGCGCGCGGCGGACGATTCGCGCACGCGTCTGCTTAACCTGACGTGGAGCAAACCGCTGTGGCGCAACACCAGTTTCTACCTGTCGGGCAACCGCGAGATCGGTGACAGCAACTGGGCAGTGCAGGCGCAACTGGTGATTCCGTTCGACCTGCGCGGCAGTCTGGCGATCAGCAGCGAACGCAGCAAAACCGGGCAGAGTCAGCAACGCGTCAATTACAGCCGCGCGGTGCCGACCGAAGGCGGGGTCGGCTTCAACCTCGGTTATGCGCAGGGCGACGGCCCGGCGTATCGGCAGGCCGACCTGACCTGGCGCCTGCAATCGGTGCAATTGCAGGCTGGCGTTTACGGCACCAGCGAGGCTGAAACCCGCTGGGCCAACGCCAGCGGCTCGCTGGTGTGGATGGACCGTCAGGCGTTCGCCGCCAATCGCATCGACGACGCGTTTGTGGTGGTCAGCACCGACGGCTACGCCGATATTCCGGTGCGCTACGAGAATCAGCAGGTCGGCCAGACCGATCGCAATGGCCATCTTCTGGTGCCGTGGAGCAGCGCTTATTACCGTGGCAAATATGAAATCGATCCACTCAACCTGCCGGCCAACGTGCGCAGCCCTAATGTCGCACAGCGGATTGCGGTGCGCCGCGGCAGCGGTTATCTGCTGGAGTTTCCGCTGCAGCGGGTGGTCGCCGCGAGCATTGTGCTGGTGGACGTGCGGCAGCAGGAATTGCCGCTGGGCAGCGGCGTTGTGCATGAGCAAAGTGGCGCGCAAACCGTGGTCGGTTGGGACGGGCTGGTGTACTTGGAAAACCTTCAGGCGCAGAACCGTTTGCGCGTGACGCTGGCCGATGGCAGCCACTGTCAGGTGCAATTTGCCGTGGACATGCAGCAGGCGCAGATCCCGTTGATCGGGCCGCTGGTTTGCCAATGATCAGGCCAATGGTCAGGTGTTTCTTCGCGTTGCTGGCGCTGTGCTTGCCGGGTTCGGTGTGGGCGCTGTGCTCGGTGGTCAGCACCACGCCGGTCGCGTTCGGTTCGCTGAGTTCGATCGCGGTGCGCACCACGGTGCAGAGCAGTTCGAGCCTCAACGCCGGGTTGAGCTGCACCGGTTCTTTGTTGTCGTTGCTGTCCGCCAATGACCATTTCTACGCCACCGTCACCTCCAGCCAAAGCGGCCTGCGCGGCCCGACCGGCGACATCATCAACTACACGCTGTACGCCAACAATTCCACCAGCTACCCGCTGACCCGAGGCGTTGCCTTCGATTTCGCCCGCAATGGCATCATCGACGCGCTGGGATTGCTTGGCAGCGTGGTGCCCAAGACTGCGCCGATTTTTTTACGCACGACCATCGGCAGCAACGTCGCAGCGGGGATCTACAGCGAAACCCTGAGCATTGCCTGGAGCTGGAATTATTGTTCCGGCCTCGGCATTGGCAATATCTGCGTGGGGCGCGACATCGGCAGCGGCAACACCACGTTGACGGTCAACCTGACTGTGGCGAATGACTGCACGATCACCGCGCCGAACATCAACTTCGGCAGCGCCCCGGTGATCAGCGCGTTTGCCCCGGTCACCGGCCAGACCATCAACCTGGCCTGCACCAAGGGCAGCGCTTATACCGTGGGGCTGAGCGATGGCCAGCAAGCCGTCAGCGTCGGTGGGCGTCGGCGGATGGTTTCCGGCGGGAATTATCTGGCCTATGACATTTTCAAAAGCGCCGGCACCACGCGCTGGGGCAGTGTCGGCGCAGCGCGGCGAGCCAGCACCGATGCCGAGGTCAATCCCGGTAACGGCCTCGGCACCGGCAGCCAGGTGTTCAACTACAACGCGAAAATCTACGGCGACCAAAACACCCCGCCGGCCGGGACCTATCAGGACAGCGTGGTGCTGGATGTCGGATTTTGACTACCGCCCAAACTCAATGCAGGAGTGAGCCTGCTCGCGAAAGCGTCGGTTCATTCACCGGGGATGGCGGCTGACAAATTGCTATCGCGAGCAAGCTCGCTCCCACAGTGGATTGGGTTGATTGCAATATCTTTTGAACGACGCTGCTCCCACAGGGTTTTGTCTGTGGCTAAAACTGCTGTGTTTGCTTGAGCAGTTGCGCCGCTGGCGTGTCGTTCGGGCTGACCATTGCGTAGTTGTATCCGGCGCCCGACCAGTACTCGGCCTGCAACTCGCCATCGCTGCGACTGCCGCGCGGCAGCAGGTAGTTTTTTGGTCCCGGTGGGCGCACGTAGAAACTGATCTTGTGCCCGCCCGCGTCCTCATAAACCACCATCGCCGCCGGCCCTTGCTCGGTGCTGAGCAGGCGCCCGCTGACCGGTTTGAACCCTGCGTTCGCCAGGTCCGGCAGGCGATTGGCCTGGGTGAAATAGCGGTCGAGCCAACGCTGCATATCGCCGTCATCGCTGACTTTGTAGTCCGCCGGCATCACGCCTTGCTGCGCAAACAAGCGGTACGCCTGCATCGCATCGGCCATGGGCGGCTGGGCGCTGACGAGGGCGATCTCGCGTGCTTTCCAGCCACCAAAACCGCCGACACTGACTGCAATCAGCAACACCGCCGCGCTGGCCAGATTGCGTCGGGACTGACGTTTCAGGCGTTGGCGAATCAGCGCCGGGTCAAGCTGCGGATTAGCCGTCTGCTGCAACGCGCCACTCAGCGCCGCGCGCAGTTGCTGGGCGTCCTGTTGCCAGGCGCGTACCTGTGCGCAAACGTCGGCGTTGCTTGTCAGAAAAGTCTCCACCAGACGTCGGTCGGCGTCGCTGAGTTGGTGGTCGACGTAGGCGTGTAGGTCACGCTCGCTTGGGGGCATGCTGATCATTTGAGTCTCCGCAGGGAAGGGCGGCTGATTTCGCCGTCGCTGAGTTCGCGCAAGGCCTGGCGGGCGCGGGACAGGCGGGACATCACGGTGCCAGTCGGGACGCCGAGAATCTCGGCGACCTCTTTATACGTCAGGCCTTCGACCGACACCCAGAGCAGCAACGCGCGCTGTTCGGTGTTGAGCTGGTCGAAGGCTTGCAGGGTCGATTGGGCGATCACCGTGCGTTCGACCGAGGGCTGCGCATCGTCACGTCCGGTAAAGAATTCGAGCATGCGCGCGTAACGCCGGGAGCGCCGGTGCGCGTCGAGAAACTGCCGATACAGAATCGCAAACAGCCAGGCGCGCAGGTCGCCGTCGGGGCGTTTGTCGCTCCAACTCGACAGCGCTTTTTCCAGACTGGCCTGGACCAGATCGTCGGCGCCGCTGGAGTTGCGCGTCAACGACACGGCAAACCGGCGCAGTCTGGGAATGATTTCCCGCAGTTGTTCGTCGATATCGTGCATGAAGTTCCGGCCAGTCACTACGCTAGGACTAGGAAGACGTACGGCATTCGAGGTTATTCCACGCCCGCAAAAATAAATACCGGGCGATGGAATAAACCTGCGCGGGGTGCGTCTGGCTGATTCTTCTCACTTGTGGCCGCTGGCCCTGGAGTCTTTCATGGTAGATCGCTCAACACCGCCCAACCGGCCGCCGCTGAGCAGCGCCAGCCTGATTGCGCGCCTGGCTGGCATCGGCGTGATCGTCGCGGCAGTTGCCGGGGCTTTTGCCTACGTCAACGGCACTTTTGACCCACAACGGCTGACCCCGAAAAAATTGATCAACGTGCTCGAAACCAACAACGGCGTGCACCCGGGTTTCCGCCGTAATCACTCGAAAGGCGTGTGCGTGATCGGTCATTTCGAGAGCAGCGGGGAAGCGCGCAGCTATTCCAGCGCGCAAGTGTTCAACGACCCGCAGACCCCGGTGGTCGGCCGTTTTGCGTTACCGGCGGGCAGCCCGTACGCGCCCGACAGCAGTGTGCCGATCCGCAGCCTGGCATTACGTTTCACCCAGGCCAATGGCCAACAGTGGCGCACCGGGATGAACAGCATGCCGGTGTTCCCGGTGGGCACGCCCGAGGCGTTTTATCAGTTGCAGCAAGCGCAATCGCCGGACCCGGCCACCGGTAAACCGAACCCGGCGGCGGTCCCGGCATTCTTTGGTTCGCACCCGGAAGCGGGGCCGTTCCTGGCCTGGATCAAGACGGCCAAGCCGTCGGCGAGCTACGTGACGGAAACCTACAACAGCGTCAACGCGTTCTATCTGGTGAATGCGGCGGGGCAAAAGCAAGCCGTGCGCTGGAGCATGGTTCCGCTGGCGCAGGACGCGGCCGGGGCGACGGCGCCTGAAGGCGCGGATTTCCTTGAGAAAGACCTGGTGCAACGGATCGGCGCAGGTCCGCTGCGTTTCCAGTTGAACCTGACGTTGGCCAACGCTGACGACCCGGTGAACGACGCCAGCAAATCCTGGCCCTCCGGGCGCAAAGTGATCAACGCCGGGACGTTGGTGCTCAACGCTACCCAACCGCAATTGGACGGCGAGTGCCGCGACATCAACTACGATCCGCTGGTGTTGCCGGCCGGCATCGAAGGCTCCGCCGACCCATTGCTCGCTGCGCGCTCGGCCGGTTACGCGAGTTCCTACTTGCGCCGCACCAGCGAAGTCAGTCAGTTGCCCGCCGCTAAACAGGAGGCTAAACAATGAGCGCCCAACCGAAACATTTCGCCCCGCTGGCGCGCCTGTTGCACTGGCTGATGGCGCTGATGATCATCGCGATGCTGTTTATCGGCGCCGGCATGGTGGCCTCGGTGTCTGAACGTCATGAATGGCTGATTCACCTGCACAAGCCGTTGGGCATTGCGATTTTGTTGCTGGTGATCGTGCGCCTGGTGGTGCGTTTCTCCACGCAACAGCCGCCGCTGCCGGCGGATTTGCCGAGTTGGCAAGCGCTGGCGGCCAAGGCATCGCACGTGTTGCTGTATGCGTTGATGCTGATTTTGCCGTTGCTCGGCTGGGCGATGATCTCCGCTGCTGGCGACCCGGTGATGCTCAGCAGTTCGTTGCAATTGCCATCGATCATGCCGGCTGATGCCCAAGTATTTGCGCTGCTGCGCAAGGCGCACGGGTATTTGGCGTATCTGCTGTTTCTGACGGTATTGCTGCACTTGGCGGCGGCGCTGTTCCATGGCTGGGTGCGCCGCGATGATGTGCTGGACAGCATGTTGCGGGGTAAGGATCACATCTGATTCGCGAATCTTCGCGCATCTTATGTAGCAGCTGCCGAGCACCGCGAGGCTGCGATTGGCGCCGGACGCAGCCTCGCGGTGCTCGGCAGCTGCTACAGGGGATGGGGAAGTGTCTGGGGTTTGGCGGCCAGGGTCAGCCACCAATACAGCAACGCCACGCTGTTGATTCCGGCGCCGAGCCAACACACGCCAATCCATCCGGCCCACGCATACATCGCTGTCGAGCCGATCGACCCCAGCGCGCTGCCAATCGAGTAAAACAGCATGTACCCGGCAGTCAGGCGACTTTGCGCTTCGGGCCGCACGCTGTAGATCATGCTTTGGCTGGTGACGTGCACCGCTTGCAGACCCAGATCCAGGGTAATAACCCCCAGCAGCAGCGCCCACAGCGAAGATTGCGTCAGCGCGATGGGCAACCACGACGCGAGCATCACCAGCAGCGACAACCCACTGGTCCATTGCCCCAAACCGCGATCCGCCCAATGCCCCGCGCGCGCCGCCCCGAGTGCGCCAGCGGCACCGGCGAATCCGAATAATCCGATTTGGGTGTGGGACAACGACAGCGGCGGCGCGCTCAGCGGCAAGACCATCGGCGTCCACAGCACCATTGCGCTGGCGAAGGTCAGCAACGCGAGTATCGCCCGTTGGCGCAGCACCGGTTCTTCTTTAAACAGCGTAAACACCGAGCCGATCAGCGCCGCGTAAGAATGTGCCGGTTGCGCGGCTTCGTGCTTCGGCAACACGCGCAATAGCAGTAGCGCCATCAGCAAGGTCAAAGCCGCCGACAGCCAATAAATCGAGCGCCAACCGGCCAGATCGGCCATGCCACCGGCGACCGTTCGCGCGAGCAAAATGCCGACGACGATGCCGCTGGTGACCACGCCGACCACGCGCCCGCGTTGAGCGGGAATGGCCAGGGT
>NZ_MKGS01000208.1:0-22581 GCF_002836905.1 Pseudomonas sp. 43NM1
GACACTACCGACACGACCAATCTTTCGTTGAGCGCTACTGGTTCGGTGGCTGAAGGTGGTTCGATTGTTTACACCGCCACGTTGACCAACGCCGCTGGCTCGCCGGTTACCGTTACTTTGTCGAACGGCGCGGTGATCACCATCGACGCCGGCAAAACCTCCGGCACCGCGACCGTTGCGGCTCCGACCGATGACGTTTACAAAGACGCCGGCTCTGTTCAGGCAACCATCACTGGCGCGACTGGCGGCAACTTTGAGAACTTGGTACCGAGCACCGTTCCAGCAGTCACCGAAGTCACGGACACCATCGACACCTCGACCGTCAAACTGACTGCCACCGATAGCGTGAGTGAAGGCGGCACCGTGGTTTACACCGCGACCGTCGGCCAGCCAGTCACTGGCAGCCCGGTCACCGTTTCGTTGGCGAACGGCCAAACCATCACCATCGAAGTCGGCAACACCACTGGCACCGTCAACTTCGTAGCACCTAACGATGCGTTGGTCGGCCAAGCGGCGCTGAACAACTCGATCACCGGCGTAACTGGCGGCAACTACGAAAACCTCGTAGCCGATGGCACCCCAGTCACCACCACCGTGACCGACACCGCCGACACTACCAACCTTTCGCTGAGCGCGACCGGCTCGGTGGCTGAAGGTGGTTCGATTGTTTACACCGCCACCCTAACCAACGCCGCTGGCACACCAGTGACCGTAACCCTGTCGAACGGCGCGGTGATCACCATCGACGCTGGCAAAACCTTCGGCACCGCGACCGTTGCAGCGCCGACCGATGACGTCTACAAAGATGCCGGCTCTGTCCAGGCAACAATCACTGGCGCGACCGGCGGCAACTTCGAGAACCTGGTGCCAAGCACCGTTCCAGCCGTCACCGAAGTAACCGATACCATCGACACCTCGACGGTCAAACTGACCGCTACCGATAGCGTGAGTGAAGGCGGCACCGTCACCTACACCGCAACCGTCGGCCAGCCAGTGACTGGCAGCCCGGTTACTGTGTCGTTGGCCAACGGCCAAACCATCACCATCGAAGTCGGCAACACCACCGGCACCGTGAACTTTGTCGCACCGAACGACGCACTTGTCGGCCAAGCCGCTCTGAACAACTCGATCACCGGCGTAACCGGCGGCAACTACGAAAACCTAGTAGCCGATAACACCCCGGTCACCACCACCGTGACCGATACCGCCGACACCACGACCCTCAGCCTGAGCGCGACCAACTCCGTCGCCGAGGGCGGGTCGATCGTCTACACCGCCAACTTGACCAACGCTACCGGCACACCGATGACGGTGACGCTGAGCAACGGCGCGATCATCCTTATCGCAGCCGGCGCCACCAGCGGTTCCGTAGCCTTCGCCGCTCCGGCCGATGACGTCTACAAAGACGCCGGTAAAGTCGAAGCCACGATCAAGGAATCAACCGGCGGCAACTTCGAAAACCTGGTCACCAGCCCAGTAGCCGCAGTCACAACTGTGACGGATACCATCGACACGTCGACCGTCAGCCTCACCGCGACATCGAGCGTCGCTGAAGGCGGCACCGTCGTTTACACCGCTTCCGTTTCGGCGCCAGTGACCGATTCGCCAGTGGTCGTCACGCTGTCCAACGGCCAGACCATCACTATCCCGGTCGGCGCGAGCAGCGGCTTCGTCAACTTCGTTGCACCGAACGACGCCTTGGCGGGCGGCGCTTCGTTGAGCGTGAAAATCGACGACGCGACGGGCGGCAACTACGAGAAGCTGGAAGTTGACGGCAAACCGGCGGATACGACGGTTACCGATACCACGGACACCACGAACCTCAGCCTGTCGGCTACAGATTCGGTCGCTGAAGGTGGCTCGATTGTTTACACCGCCACTCTGACTAACGCCGCTGGCACGCCAGTGACCGTTACGTTGAGCAACGGCGCAGTCATCACCATCGACGCTGGTAAAACCTCCGGCACCGCGACCGTGCCAGCGCCGTCCGATGACGTCTACAAAGATGCGGGTTCCGTTCAGGCAACCATCACAAATGCCACCGGCGGTAACTTCGAGAACCTGGTGCCAAGCACTGTTCCTGCAGTCACCAACGTCACCGACACGATTGACACCTCGACCGTCAAACTGACCGCCACCGGCACCGCCGCTGAAGGTGGCACCGTCACCTACACCGCGACCGTCGGCCAGCCAGTGACTGGCAGCCCGGTCACCGTGTCGCTCGCCAACGGCCAGTCGATCACCATCGAGATCGGCAAAACCGTCGGCACCGTCACCACTATCGCGCCAAACGACGCGCTGGCCGGTCACGCACCGCTGACCAACTCGATCACCAACGTGACGGGCGGCAACTACGAGAACCTGGTCGCCGACAAAACGCCGGTCAGCACCACCGTGACCGACGTGGTCGACACCACCAATCTGTCGCTGAGCGCAACCAACTCGGTCGCTGAAGGTGGCTCGATTGTTTACACCGCGACGCTGACCAACGCTGCTGGCACGCCAGTGACCGTAACGTTGAGCAACGGCGCAGTCATCACCATCGACGCCGGTAAAACCTCCGGCACCGCGACCGTCCCAGCGCCGTCCGACGACGTCTACAAAGACGCCGGCACCGTTCAGGCAACCATCACTGGCGCGACCGGCGGTAACTTCGAGAAACTGGTGCCAAGTACCACGCCAGCAATCACTAACGTCACCGACACAATCGACACCTCGACCGTCAAACTGACCGCAACCGGCACTGCGGCTGAAGGTGGCACTGTCACTTACACCGCGACCGTCGGCCAGCCAGTGACTGGCAGCCCTGTCACCGTATCGCTCGCCAACGGCCAGTCGATCACCATCGACATCGGCAAAACCGTCGGCACCGTTACTACCCTCGCGCCAAACGACGCGCTGGCCGGTCACGCACCGCTGACCAACTCGATCACCAACGTGACGGGCGGCAACTACGAAAACCTGGTCGCCGACAAAACGCCGGTTTCGACCACGATCACTGACACCGTCGACACCACCAATCTCAGCCTCAGCGCAACCAACTCGGTAGCCGAAGGTGGCCAGATCACCTACACCGCGACCCTGACCAACGCTGCTGGCACGCCAGTCACCGTTACCCTGTCGAACGGCGCAGTGATCACCATCGACGCAGGCAAAACCTCCGGCACCGCGACCGTGCCAGCGCCGTCCGACGACGTCTACAAAGACGCCGGCACTGTCCAGGCAACGATCAAAACCGCCACCGGTGGCAACTTCGAAAACCTGGTCCCAAGCACCGCGCCAGCAATCACCAACGTCACCGACACGATCGACACTTCGACCGTCAAACTGACCGCAACCGGCACCGCCGCTGAAGGTGGCACCGTCACCTACACCGCCACCGTCGGCCAACCAGTCACTGGCAGCCCGGTCACCGTGTCGTTGGCCAACGGCCAGTCGATCACCATCGAGATCGGCAAAACCGTCGGCACCATCACCACCCTCGCGCCAAACGACGCGCTGGCCGGTAACGCGCCACTGACCAACTCGATCACCAACGTCACTGGCGGCAACTACGAAAACCTCGTCGCCGACAAAACCCCGGTTTCGACCACGATCACTGACACCGTCGACACCACCAACCTGTCGCTGAGCGCTACCGGTTCCGTGGCTGAAGGTGGATCGATTGTTTACACCGCCACTCTGACCAACGCTGCTGGCACGCCAGTCACCGTAACGCTGAGCAACGGCGCAGTCATCACCATCGACGCCGGCAAAACCTCCGGCACCGCGACCGTCCCAGCGCCGTCCGACGACGTCTACAAAGATGCGGGTTCCGTTCAGGCAACCATCACAAATGCCACCGGTGGCAACTTCGAGAACCTGGTGCCAAGCACCGTTCCTGCAGTCACCAACGTCACCGACACAATCGACACTTCGACCGTCAAACTGACCGCCACCGGCACCGCCGCTGAAGGTGGCACCGTCACCTACACCGCCACCGTCGGCCAACCAGTCACCGGCAGCCCGGTCACCGTATCGCTCGCCAACGGCCAGACGATCACCATCGACATCGGCAAAACCGTCGGCACCGTCACCACCCTCGCGCCAAACGACGCGCTGGCCGGTCACGCACCACTGACCAACTCGATCACCAACGTGACGGGCGGCAACTACGAAAACCTCGTCGCCGACAAAACCCCGGTTTCGACCACGATCACTGACACCGTCGACACCACCAACCTGTCGCTGAGCGCAACCAACTCGGTCGCTGAAGGTGGATCGATTGTTTACACCGCCACCCTGACCAACGCTGCTGGCACGCCAGTGACCGTGACGTTGAGCAACGGCGCAGTCATCACCATCGACGCCGGCAAAACCTCCGGCACCGCGACCGTGCCAGCGCCGTCCGACGACGTCTACAAAGACGCCGGCACCGTTCAGGCAACGATCAAAACCGCCACCGGTGGCAACTTCGAAAACCTGGTCCCAAGCACCGCGCCAGCAATCACCAACGTCACTGACACAATCGACACCTCGACGGTCAAACTGACCGCCACCGGCACTGCGGCGGAGGGTGGCACCGTCACCTACACCGCCACCGTCGGCCAGCCAGTGACTGGCAGCCCGGTCACCGTGTCGCTCGCCAACGGCCAGTCGATCACCATCGAGATCGGCAAAACAGTCGGCACCATCACCACTATCGCGCCAAACGACGCGCTGGCCGGTAACGCGCCACTGACGAACTCGATCACCAACGTGACGGGCGGCAATTACGAGAACCTCGTCGCCGACAAAACCCCGGTCAGCACCACCGTGACCGACGTGGTCGACACCACCAATCTGTCGCTGAGCGCCACCAACTCGGTAGCCGAAGGTGGCCAGATCACCTACACCGCCACCCTGACTAACGCTGCTGGCACGCCAGTGACCGTGACGCTGAGCAACGGCGCAGTGATCACCATCGAGGCCGGCAAAACTTCCGGCACCGTCAACGTTGCAGCACCTGCCGATGACGTCTACAAGGATGCCGGTTCGGTTCAAGCGACCATCACCAGCGCCACCGGTGGCAACTTCGAGAACCTGGTGAAAAGCAGTGTGCCGGCCGTGACCGCCGTCACCGACACCATCGACCGGGCTGAAGTCAGCATCACCGGCAGCAGCTCGGTGACCGAAGGTCAGACCGCCAGCTACACCGTCAGCCTGACGCACCCGGCGCAGACCGAAGTGACGCTGAAAATCGTCTACAGCGGCACCGCCGCCGACGGTTCGGACTTCACCGGTGTGTACACCGTGAAGATCCCGGCGGGCGCCAGCAGCGCCAATTTCAACGTGGCGACGATCGACGACAAGATCACCGAAGGCACTGAAAACTTCGTGGTCAAAATCGATTCGGCGGTCGGTGGCAACTTCGAAAACCTGGCGATCAGCGCTTCCAACGGCAGCGTCAGCACCTCGATCATCGACAACGACGCACCGCCGGTCATCGACCTCGACGCGAACAATTCCAGCGGCGCCACCGGGGCCAACTACAACGTGACCTTCACCGAAGGCACCACCGGCCAAGGCGTGTCGATTGCTGACACCGATCTGAAAATCACCGACCCGGACAGCACCATGCTGACCGGCGCGACCATCGTGCTGACCAACCGCCAGGACGGCGATGCGCTGAACCTGGGCAACAGCGTCAACGGCATCAGCATCAATGCCAACAGCACCAACGGCACCGTGACGCTGACCTTGTCGGGCACCGCGTCGCTGGCCGATTACATGCAGCAGATCAAGAACATCAGCTTCACCAACAACAGTGAAAACCCGAGCACCGTACCGCGCACTATCACAGTGACCGTGACCGATGGCGGCAACTACTCCAACGTCGCCACGACCACCGTTAACGTGGTCGCGGTCAACGACGCGCCGACTGCTGCACCGGTCAACGTCACCGGCACCGAAGACACCCCGCTGGTACTCGGCTGGTCGACTTTCGGCGTCAGCGATGTCGACAGCCCAGCCGCGAGCCTCGGTGTGAAAATCACCGGCCTGCCGGTCGAAGGCAAGTTGCAGTACCTGAACGGCTCGACCTGGACCGACGTCAGCAACAACCAGACCATCAGCAAGGCTGACATCGACGCTGGCAAGTTGCGTTTCACCCCGGACACCAACGAGTCCGGCACCAACGGCTACGGCGGCACCGGCCTGGGCAACAATCAGGCGGATTACGCGCAGATCAAGTTCCAGCCAACCGACGGCCAACTGTTGGGCAATACCGGCACCATCAAGATCGACATCACGCCAGTGGCGGATGCACCGACCCTGACCGTCGCCGATAACGCCGTGCGATCCACCGGCCTGATCAAGGAAGTCTGGACCGGCCTGTCGGGCCTCGGCACCGACGGTAGCGGCGCACCTTCGGCGACACTCAAAGCAGTGATCGACGCGGCGGGCACCCCGAACTCCAGCACCACCGTGACCAACGTTCAGTCCGACGGCAGCGTCAACGCCGGCACGGCCTCGAAAACGTCCGGCCTGATCTACCTCGAAGCCGGCAAGACCTACAGCTTCAGCGGCACCGGCGATGACAGTTTGCTGGTGACCATTGGCGGCAAAAACGTCGCATCGGCCCTGTGGGGCGCGGGCGGCACTTTGAGTGGCTCGTACACGCCGACCGCCAGCGGTTACTACACCCTGGACATCTACCACCACAACCAGAGCGGCCCGGGCAGCTACGACGTCAACCTGTCGGTGAATGGCGCCGCGGCGGTCGATCTGAGCAGCGCTGGCGTGCCGCTCTACACCGGCATCGCCGACCTCGCCGCTTCCGGCGTGACCGTTTCCGATCTGCACGGCAGCAACGGTGAGGGTTACTACGACGGCTACAAACTCAACACCGGCGCCGAAGGCACCAGCGTGCATTTGTCTGCGGTGAAAACTGCGCTGACCGACACCGACGGCTCCGAAAGCCTGAGCGTGAAAATCAGCGGCATCCCGGCAGGTTCGGTGCTGACCGACGGCGCGGGCCACACCTTCACCGCCAGCGCGACTTCCGGCGAAGCCAACGTCACTGGCTGGAACCTCGGCACACTGACCGTGACGCCGCCGCCGTACTACAACGGCCAGTTCAACCTGACCGTGACCTCGACCTCGACCGAGGCACTGGGTGGTTCGGCGGTATCCACGGCGCAGATTCCGGTCACCGTGTTCCCGGCCACTTACACCGCGATCACCGGCACCGCCGGCAGCGACACGGTGACGGGCACTGACGGCAACGACATTATTGTCGGCGACATCGGTGGCCTGACCGTGGTGCCGGGCACCAACTACAACATCGCGTTCATGGTCGACAGTTCGGGCAGCATGAGCAGCGCCTCGATCACCGCCGCGAAGAACTCGCTGACCACCGTGTTCAACACGCTCAAGCAAAGCATGGGCGGCAACTCGGGCACCGTGAACGTGTTCCTGGCGGACTTCGATACCCAGGTCAACAAGTCGGTGTCGGTCAACCTCAACGACCCGAATGCGCTGATCCTGCTCAAAGCAGTTCTGGATTCGATGGCGTCCGGCGGCGGCACCAACTACGAGGACGTGTTCAAAACCACGGCCAACTGGTTCCTCAGCGCCGACGCGCTGGCCAACAGCGGGGCGACCAACCTCACGTACTTCATCACCGACGGCAAGCCGACCTATTACCAGAGCGGCGAGCAAACCAACCCGACTTTGTTCGGCAACGTGAAGCTCGATGACGTCATCACCACCACCAACTACAAGTTGGGCCAGAACTACTCCGGTTATCTGGACAGCACGCACTACCTGAGCATCGACACCGCCGGCACAGTGACGCTGCAAACCTGGAAAACGTCGTGGGGCGGTTACTGGAGCAGCGCCGAGTTGGGCACTTTGCATGCCGAAGGTAATGGCACGTATGAGCTGTCCTACCGCGATGGCAACGGCAGCAGCACGGGCACCGCGGCGATCGACAACTCCGGTGTCGGTTTCGCGTTGCTGGACAAGGTTTCGACGGTTGAAGCCATCGGCCTCAACAAAGACGTGACCCTGGCCGACCTGAAACCTTACGACTCGGACAAGACGCCGCAAACCAACATCGACCCGAAAGACCTGGCCAACTCGATCATCGGTCACACCGAAGCGACGCTGCCAGGCTCCGACACGGTCAATGGCGGTGACGGCAACGACATCCTGTTCGGCGATCTGGTGAGCTTCAACGGCATTGCCGGCGAGGGTTATCAGGCGATGCAGGCGTTCGTCGCGCAGCAAACCGGCGTCGAAGTCAGCAAAGTCACGACCAGCAACGTGCACCAGTTCATCACTGAGAATTACAGCGTGTTCGACGTGTCCGGCGCCCATGACGGCAACGACACACTGCTGGGCGGCGCGGGCAATGACATCCTGTTCGGCTCGGGCGGCAACGACCTGCTCGATGGCGGCAAGGGCAATGACATCCTGCTCGGCGGCACCGGCAACGACACGCTGATCGGCGGGTCGGGCAACGACATCCTGATCGGTGGTTCGGGCGCCGACACCTTTGTCTGGAAGTCGGGCGACACCGGCACGGACGTGATCAAGGACTTCAAGGCCAGCGAAGGTGACCGCATCGACCTGCGCGATTTGTTGCAGGGCGAAACCGGCAGCACCATCGACAACTTCCTGAAGATTTCCACGGTCGATGGCGTGTCGTCGTTGCAGGTCAGCTCGGCCGGCAAGTTCAATTCGGGCGACGCTGCCGCCGCTTCGCCGGACGTGACGATCAAACTGGAAGGCAACAACTGGTCTTCGGCCAACTTGCACAGCTTGATTGCCGGTAGCGATCCGACCATCAAAGTCGACCACAACAACAGCTGATCCAGTGTAAAACGGCCGCCCTTATCGGGCGGCCGTCACGTTTGCCGACAGCGCACCGGTGACGATTTTGTCGCCGCACCGCATACTCGCCAACAGTTGGCCTATGCTGCTGACAGCATGACGCTGGTTCACTTCTGAGGGATGCTCAATGTTTTACGTGCAACGCGATGCGCAAGGCCAATTAGTGCGCGTGGAAGCCGCGGCCTATGCCGAGGCCACGGAAACACTGCCGGCCGACAATCACGAGATCCAGGCCTGGTACGCCAACGAGGTAATGGAATCGAGCCTCAAGCAACTCAAGCAGAGCGACCTGGAAATGATCCGGGTACTCGACGACTTGATCCAGGTGCTGACCAGCAAAGGCGTGATCCGCGTCACCGACCTGCCGGCCGCCGCCCAAGCCAAACTGATGGACCGGACCCAGGCCCGGGAAGCGTTGGGCGGGTTGAGTCATTTGATTGATGTTGATGAGACGGGGTTGATCTAGGGATCAGATGGTTCGCGGCGAGGGGCTTGCGCCCTCTTCGCAATGGTTCTTTGCTTGAACTTAAATCTCCCTTGGCCTGAAGAGCCACCCCTCACCCCAGCCCTCTCCCCAGAGGGGAGAGGGGAAAGGGAGCAGATCTTCGTGCTGTTCATCACCTGAGTTCGACTCGATATTCCAGGTCGATGTCACTCTAAGAACAACACGGTCAGTCCCCTCGCCCCTCCGGGGAGAGGGTTAGGGTGAGGGGTGGATCTCAATGACTCACTGCCAAGGCTCGGGCTCACCTCTCTAGGGAATGGGGAAAGGGAGCAGATCTTCGTGCTGTTCATCACCTGAGTTCGACTCGATATTTCAAGTCGATGTAACTCCAAGAACAACACGGTCAGTCCCCTCGCCCCTCCGGGGAGAGGGTTAGGGTGAGGGGTGGATCTCAATGACTCACTGCCAAGGCTCGGGCTCACCTCTCTAGGGAATGGGGAAAGGGAGCAGATCTTCATGCTTTTCAGGACCTGAGTTCGACTCGATATTTCAGGTCGATGTCACTCTAAGAACAACACGGTCAGTCCCCTCGCCCCTCTGGGGAGAGGGTTAGGGTGAGGGGTGGATCTCAATGACTCACTGCCAAGGCTTGGGCTCGCCGAACAACTGCCCCTGAACCCCATACAATCCCATCTCGCGAATCACCGACAATTCCCCTTCAGTCTCGACCCGCTCGGCAATCAGCGGCAAATCGATGCTGTGCGCCGCGCGCTGGATCGCTTCGATGAACAGACGTTTATCGCTCTCCTGATCAATCGCCCGAATGTAGCTGCCATCGATCTTCAGGTACGCCAAGCCAAGCCGCGCCAGGTTGCCGATCATGCTGAAACGGCCGCCAAAGCGCTGCAGGCTCAGGGAGAAACCCAGTTCGCGCAAACGCCGGGTCAATTGCTCCAGCACGGCTTGCTCGGGCAATTGCTCTTCACCGATTTCCAGGGTCAGGCGCGGTCCGAGATTGGAATGCTGACGCAAAATCTCGAAGACTTTATTCAGCGCCTGCGGATCTGCCAGCGTCGCCGACGACAGGTTCAGCGCCAGCGATTCTTCATGCCCGGCCATTTGCCCGAGCACGGTTTCCAACATCAAGCGATCGAGCCGCGCGGTCCAGCCAAAACGCTCCAGCCACGGCAGGAAACGCCCGGCGGGAATGGTCTGGCCCTGATCATCGACCAGCCGCGACAGCACTTTGTAATGCAGCACCAGCGTCGCGTCCTGACTGGCCACGACCGGTTGGAAATACAATTGGAAGCGCCGCTGCGTCAGCGCCTGATCCAGCAGTGTGTGCCATGCATGATGGTCATCGCCGACACTCGCTACCGCGCTGTGGTCCAGACATGCCCAGCTCTGTTCACCCTGACCTTCAGCCTGGGCCAATGCCTGATCGCCCAGGCTGATCACCGCTTGCGGCGAGTCGCCATGGGCAAACGGCGCCAGCCCGATAGACGCCACCGACGCCACGTCCGTCGCCCCCGTCGCGTGCAAACTGGCCAACGCAGTCTCGAGATTCTGCGCCAGTTGCAGGGCTTCTTCACGCACCAGCCCCGGCGCGAGCACGGCGAATTCACCGCCGCGAATCCGCGTCACCAGGTTCTGCGTTTCCGGGTACTTCGCGCATTCTCGGGACAACTGCTGACCGACGGCTTTGAGCAGTTCATCAGTGCGCTGCCCGCCCAGACGTTGGTTCAAACCGGCCAGATCCTTGACCCGCAACAACAGCAGATAACCGGAACTGGCCTGCTCCGGGTTGCTCACCCGCGCGTTCAATTGCATCTCGAAATAGCGCCGATTGGCCAGGCCCGTAAGGTTGTCCTGATAAGACTCGACGCGCAGCTTTTCACTGCGCTCGGCCTGCTCCTGAAACAACGCCTTGAGCTTCTCGACCATCTGGTTCATCGCTTGCACCACACGACGCAATTCCGGGGTGCGCGGCAGTTGCGGCAGGCTGAGGAATTCGCGGCGGGCGATGGCGTGGGATTGCTGGACCATGTAGTCCAGCGGCTTCAATTGACGACGCAACAACAGCGCGCCCAACACCGCACTCACGGCGCCGCAGATCAGCAACCAACCGAGGCTGCCCAACGCGCTCTGCCACAGTTTGGCGACGGCGAACATCGGGTGGCTGACCACCTCGACACGCGCCGCTTGCTCCCAGCCACGGCTGACCAGGGCATCACCGCCGGCCGGTTCGAGGCCGATCATTTTGACGAACCAGTCCGGCACGTTATTCACCGCTGGCGTGCCGGTGCGCTCGACGATGGTCTGGTCGGTCTTGAGGTCAACCACGCGGATGCTCGCGTAGTAGCCGCTGTCGAAAATCGAGCTGACCAGCAACTCGACCATCGCCGGGTCGTCGATATTCGGCGTCAGGGACAGCGCCAGCGCCGTGGCGGCGTCTTGCGCGTGGGAACGCAACTGGTTGACGTACTGGGTGCGCGAGCTCTCCAGGCTGACCACGAAGCTGCCAGTGAAGGCGACCACAAGGAACAGACAGATAGCGATCAACAGCTGTTTGAACAAGGACATCTGAGCGCGTGCTCCTAGTTAGTCGTCTCGACCGGAAAACCTTCGGCCTGCATTTTCTTCAACACATCCTGCCAACGGGACAGGCGCTTGGTGTCACCGACTTTTTTGTTGCCCTTGGCGCCGGGGATGTACAAACCTTCAGCGTTGAAAGAGTAGACCGGCAGCAAATCGGTTCGTTGACTGGCCGGTTTGATCTCGTTGATCAGGCTGTCGAGCACCAGCGGCATGGCCTCGGGCGTCGAATAATAGGTCAAGACCATGTGCGCGCGATTCTGCCGCAAAGCCTTGACGTAGGTGATGCGCAGCTTGTCACTGGAAACGCCGAGGTGGCGCAGGCTGAAATACTTGGCGATCGCATAGTCTTCGCAGTCGCCGGCGCCCTTCCACAAACCCTGGATCGGGGTTTCCCAATAATCGACTTCGCGCCACAGGTCGATGTCTTCTTCGTAGCGCATCTGTTTATTGAAAAACTGGTTCACCACGTTGAGCTTTTCCGCCTCACCGACCTGCTTTTGTGTGGCGAGCAAACGCTGCCACGCGTCGATGCGTTGCTGGCCGTCGCCCAACGGTCCGTAGAGCGCTTCGGCGCGGCGACTGATCAGGGAAAAATCCCAATCGGCATGCAACCCGCCCAGCATGACGCCGGCCAGGAGCAGCGCGCAGCACAGCCAGCGCAATGTCCGAGGGATCGCGAAACGAGCCGCCAAAGTGAGGCATCCAGAATAGGCAGGTTAAAGTCGGTTGATGGTGAAGGTTAGCCTGATAAAAGACAATGGCACGGTGCAATCACCGTTCGCGCGCTAGACTTTGTCTGATCAGCGTCGTTAAAAATAACAGCACATTTGTTTGACCAACCCTTTACATGGTTTGACATCTTCTACAGCAATCACTAGTGTCCTTTGGATCCAAAAAATAACTTTAGTCAAGCAGGGTGCGTTGTAGTGACACAGAAGCCCAATCCTCTGAACAGTATCAAGCTCGACGGCCCGATCCCCGCTCACCTGGCGCGCTCGGTTATTGAAGAAACCCTGCGCTCGGCGATTCTTGACGGACGCATCCCGTGCGGCTCGGCATTGCGCCAGCAGGATCTGGCGGATTTGTTTGGCGTCAGCCGCATGCCCGTGCGCGAAGCCTTGCGGCAACTGGAAGCGCAAGCGTTGCTCAATGTCATTGCGCATAAAGGCGCGGTAGTCGCGCCACTTGTTCAGGGCGACGCAGCAGAAACTTACGAATTGCGCATCCTGTTGGAATCGGAAGCGTTGCGCCGTTCCATTCCGCTGCTGACCAACGCCGATATCGAGCTTGCCGCTGGTTATATCGAGGAAATGGAAACCCAGCACGACTACAGCGAAATGGGTCGGCTCAATCGTCTGTTCCACATGACTCTGTACAGTAAAGCGCCTAACCGGCGGCTATTACGCTTAATCGAAGACGGTTTGAATGAAGAGGAGCGCTTCTTGCGTTTCAACCTGGAGAAGATGGGCCTGGGCAAGTTGTCCCAGGAAGACCATCGTGAATTGTTGAGGGCGGTTGAAGACCGCGACATTGAGCGCTCGGTCAAACTGCTTACGCGACATCTGAACCGTGGTGTCGAGGTCATTGCAGGTTTTCTCGAAAGCCCTGCCGCCGCCAATAGTAAAAAAATCTAGCAAAACCTCTCTATTCGTCCGCCGAGCACAGCAAATAGGCTCGGCGGCGCTTGCCTCGACACCTCTCGCCGGGTTTTCTGACAACTCTTCTTACAAATCCCCGGTTCGCCGTTTTCCGAACGAATTTACCGCGCCATTCCTGCCCGTCTAAGGCTTTTCCTCAACTTCCCTTCGTGCCCCGCGTCGTGGCCAAATAATGGCGCGGCAGCCGTAGCGGCGACCGCCATTTAGCCTCACTCTTGCGATAGCCAACCCACTAATGACGGGCGATGCCTCGCAAACTCGGGGCCGTCATCGCAACAAGAACCTACGGAAGGAGTCTTGCCACGGGAACGGAAGCAAACGGCATATTCGCGCCCAACTTCCATTCCTCTAGATCACACCAACGAACGCCAGTTAGAAAGTTGCTACGAGTGAGGCATTCACTCTCTTTTCGATTCTGACTTTTATAAGCCGGAAGGAGCAACTTCACCCAAATAAAACATCAACTTAAAGTTTTATTGAAACTTGTCGCGCCCGAAAAAGTGCAACTTTCAAATAAAATAAAAATGACTTGCCTGGAACTTTGCTGATGTATTAGTTTTTCTCCGCCAACATTGGATCCAGTTTTATAACCCTGATCCAGTGCGGCTTGCAGAACCCCAATACTTTTAAAACTTATCAATTCGATTGAGGCCGGCGCTCGCCCATAGAACCGATCACTTTGATTTCCCTTATTCATCCAACACTCCTAGTTACATCCCTCACTGACAGGCTCGCTTATGAAACTGACTAAAGACCATCTCGCCCAAAAGAAAGCACAACTGAGTGCGCACCCGATCTTTGGCGAAATACATTCGTTGCCAATACTTCAACGATTTATGGAAACCCATGTATTTGCGGTGTGGGATTTCATGTCGCTGACCAAGCGGCTGCAACAGGAGCTGACCTGCGTGCATTTGCCTTGGCTGCCGCCGCGAGATCCGCAGGCTGCGCGGCTGATCAATGAGATTGTGCTCGGCGAAGAATCCGATGATCGGCACGGTCACGGTCACTACAGCCATTTCGAGTTGTACCTGGATGCAATGCGCGAAGTCGGCGCCAGCACCGCTGCCGTCGAGCGCTTCGTTGCGCTGCAACAGGAAGGCGTAAGTTATGACGTCGCGCTGCAAAGCATCGACATCGACCCGGCCGCCGCGCAATTCGTCCGCCACACCTTGCACACTGCGCTGAGTGCGCCTGGCCACAGCGTCGCGGCGGCATTTCTGCATGGCCGCGAAAGTGTGATCCCGCAGATGTTCCAGCGCATTCTCGACGACTGGGGCATTGGCATCGAACAAGCGCCGACCTTCCGTTATTACCTGGAGCGACACATCGAAGTCGACTCCGAGGACCACGGCCCCGCCGCCGAAAAACTCCTCGCTCGACTGGTCGATGGCGACCCGCAACGCCAAGAGGACGTTTACGCCAGCGCCATCGCGGCGGTGGAAAGCCGCATTGCCTTGTGGGATGGCTTGCGCCTGAGCATGCGCGAAACCGTCGCCGAGGTGAGCGCATGAACGCCGCCGACTACCAATCGTTCGCCGACGCCTGGGAGAGCCGCGCGACCATCCGCACACGGCCGCGCCGGGTGCTGGAGAACGACGACAAATTGATTTATCCGCTGAGCCGCCAACCGTTGGTGCTGAGCGAAACGTTCCTGCGCGAATGCCCGGAACAACGCGACTTTGCGCTGGTGCAGACGCTCTACAAATTCATCAACGACGTGGTGATTTTCGAAACCGAAATCGTCGACAAAACCGCCCGCAGCATCGCCAAGAATCGCTTCGCGGTCGAGTTCCCGTTTGCCTGCCGCTACGACGCGATGACCGTGGTGGTGGACGAGGATTATCACGCCTTGGTGGCGATGGATTTCATGCAGCAAACCGTGGCCATGACCGGCATCACGCCAATCGAATTGCCCGATGAGATCGAACTGAGCCGGGCGATTCCCGCCGCTGTGGCGTTGGCGCCGGAGCACCTGCGCAGCGCCGTGGAATTGATCTGCGTGGCCATCGCCGAGAACACCGTGACCGGCGATGTCGCGGCGTTCGCCAAGGATGAAACGGTCAAGCAATCGATCAAGGGCTTGATGGCCGACCACTTGCTGGACGAGGGCCGTCACTCGAGTTTCTGGGCGCGGCTGGTGCGCATTTATTGGCACACCGCGAGCGCGGACGACCGAGCGTGCATCGCGCAGATCCTGCCGGTGTTCATCGGCCATTACCTGACCAACGACATCCAGAAATCCTTCGATTTTCGCCTGATCGAAGCATTGCAGATCAGCGACGCCGCACGCCGCGCGCTCAAGAGCGAAGTCTCGGGGCTGGCCTTCCCGATCAATCGCCATCACCCACTGGTCGCCAACATCGTGCGGTTTTTCCGCAGCAGTTCGCTGCTCGATTCGCCGTGCGTCCAGCGCGCCCTGAGCGACTACCTGGTTTAACGAGGAGAACATCATGAGACGTCTCGACATTGTGCTTGGAGGGCAGAGCCAGGCCCTCAACGACCTGGCGCTGGAGCTGGAACAACACGGACATTCACTGGTGCGCCTGACCGACGTCAACGCGCTGGAGTTGGACAACGTCGACTTGCTGATCGACGACGCGAGCCTGGTCTTTGCCGAGCTCGGCGACGTGCCGCGATTGACCCTGCAACTGGGCGTCAGCGCAATTGATGGTGAAGCTAATAACCTGCCGCGCCTGGACCTGCTGTGCCGTTATGGCCCGACGCTTTTCAGCCGTGTGCCGATTGCCGACGAGGCATCCGGCAACGGCCAGGCATTGCGCCTGCGCGCGGTAGCGGAACTGGTCGATCACGTGGCGCTGCTGGTCAGTCGCTTTTCTCGGGATGACGACTATTTTCGGCTGTCCGAACCGACGCCGCCCGTGCCCTTCGAGCGTGTAGAAAACCTGCTGTTTCTCGAACAGCTTGGCTTCGTCCATCGACTGAATGACACGGCGCATCCGCAACTGCTGCGACTGGGCCAGATGCCCATGATCGAGCGTCTGCAACAGCGCTTCATCGAATGCGCCGAGCGCCCGGCGCTGAACGTTGCCGGCACGGCGCTCAGCTATCGGCAATTGCACACACACAGCCGCGCCATCCAGCAACGCTTGCAGCCGTTGCTCGACCAGCATCAAGGCCCGCTGGTGATCGGCATTTGCCTGCCGAAATGCAGTGCGCTGTACGCGGGGATTCTGGCGATTCTGGGCAGCGGCGCGGTGTATTTGCCGCTGGAGCCGAGCCATCCGCTGCAGCGTCAGCAATACATTCTGCAGAACGCCGGGGCGGTGCTGTTGCTGCATGACGGCGAGCATCCGTTGGCCGATCAAATGCCGTCGCTGGACATCCGCTGTATCGACGCGGATGACGCAGACCTCGGCCAACCATTGATGCGGCAGCGCCCCCCGATCGACGCGCCGTGCATGGCGCTCTACACCTCGGGCACCACCGGGCATCCGAAAGGTGTGCTGCTCAGCCAGGCCAACCTCGCGCACTTCACCGCGTGGTACGCCGACTATGTGCAACTGACCGAAGAGAGTCGCGTGCTGCAGTTTTCCTCGCTGAGTTTCGACTCGTCGCTGATCGATATTTTCCCGACGCTGCTGCAGGGCGCCGAGCTGATTGTGCCCAGCGACGACCAGCGTCGTGACCCGCTGCAACTGGTCGAGCTGATCCGTCAGCAGCAGCTCAGCCACGCCTTTCTGCCACCAGCGCTGTTGAGCATTTTGCCGCTGGATCAGTTGCAAGTGCTCGACCACGTGATGACCGGCGGCGACGTCTGCGAGCCTTACGTCATCGAGCAACTGACGCGTCAGGGCAACCTCTACAACCTCTACGGGCCGACCGAAGCGACGGTGCTGATCACCGCGCGACAACTGCGGCCCGGCGACAACAACCGCACGCTCGGCGGCCCGATTGCCAACAGCCAAGTGCTGATTCTTGATGAGGACTTGCAACCGCTCGCCGAGCAAACCGTCGGCGAGTTGTACATCGTCGGGCCGGGCGTGTGCCTGGGCTATCTGAACAATCCGCAGCAGACCGCCGAACGTTATTTGCACCTCAACCTGCCGAACGGCGAGCAGCTGCGCGCTTATCGCACCGGGGATATGGCGAAGTGGACCGGCGACGGCATCGAGCTGTGCGGCCGGCGCGACAATCAAGTGAAAATCCGTGGTTTCCGGGTCGAACCGGAAGAGATCGAGCGCTGCCTGCGCGACAGTCAGTTGTACCGTCAGGTGGCGGTGGTCATCGACAGTCAGCGGCGGATCCTGGCGTTTCTCGCGCAGCCGCAGGAGGACCAACCGGGCGCCGCTCGCGAAGCACTGAAGGCACACGCCGTGCAGTTTTTGCCGGACTACATGCAACCCGGTGCATGGACCGAACTGGCGAGTATGCCGTTTGCCAGTAACGGCAAAGTCGATCGCAAAGCGCTGCTGTCGTTGCCGGTCAACGTCCTGGAAAACACCGCGCGCCGCTTGCCGACCAGCGCCGATGAAGCGCTGCTGCTGGAGATCTGGGCCGAGTTGCTGGAGCTGCCGGCGAGCGACATTTCCACCGACGAAAGTTTCTTCAATCTCGGCGGTCACTCGATTCTGCTGTCGCGAATGTTGCTGCGATTGCGCGAGGAATTCGGGCGCAGCATCTCGATCAACCGTTTCATCGAACTGCCGACGATTTCAAAACTGGCAACGTTGGTGCGTGGCTCGGGCACTGAAGAAGTGTTGAGCGAGCAAGCGATGGCCGATGCCTTCCGCGAACTGGATGTGCAGCCGCTGCCGGTCAGCCGCATGGGCGATGTGCATAAGGTGATTGTTACCGGGGCCAACAGTTTTGTCGGCGTGCACATTGTCGAGGCGCTGCTTGGCTGGGGCGCCACGGAAGTTGCGTGTCTGGTGCGCGACGGTGGCGGGCAATCGGCGGCGGAGCGTTTTGCCGACGCCTTGCGCGAGAACCGTCTGGAGCATCTGGACTTGAGCCGGGTGCGGGTCTACGCGGCGGACATCACGCGGCCGTTGCTGGGGCTCGCGCAAGAAGTTTACGAGCGGCTGGATCGCGAGTTCGGCGCGCTGGTGCACAACGCGGCGAACGTCAATCACGTGCTCGATTACGAGTCGCTGGCACGAGACAACGTTGAGCCGATTTTCGAGTGCCTGCGGTTGTGCGAAGGGCGCAGCAAAAAGATCTTCAACTTCGTCTCGACGCTCTCGGCGTCGAGCACGATTACCGACGACGGCCGGGTGCTGGAATTACCCGCCGCGCAGACCCCGCCGATCTACATCAAGAACGGCTACAACCTGTCGAAATGGGTCGCCGAACGGATCCTCGAGCGCGCCCGGGAGCGCGGTGTGCGGGTCAATCTGTATCGCCCCGGCAACATCAGTTTCAACAGCCTCAGCGGCGTCTGCCAGCCGCACAAAAACCGCTTGATGCTGATGCTCAAGGGCTCGATCCAGCTCGGTCAGGTGCCGGAGTTTTCACTGAACTTCGACCTGATGCCGGTGGACTTCCTTGCGCGTTTCATCGGCTTCCATGCCAGCCGTTATCAGCCGGAACACGCGGTGTTCAATCTGCACAATCCGGAGCCGCTGAGTTGGGACGATTACGTCGCCTCGTTTCGCCAGGCCGGGCGCGAATTCTCGATGGTCAGCGTTGCCGACTGGCAGCAGCAACTGGGCCGCGTCGACAGCGATAACGCGTTGTTCGGCGTACTCGGTTTCTACCTCAATGGCTTCGAAGAAGACATCGGCGACATCTCGATGATCGGCCACGACAACGCGCAGGCCGGCGTCCGGCAGATGGGCGCGCACTACCCGCAAAAATCCCCGGCGCTGCTGCGTCGCGGCTGCGATTACCTGAAAGAAATCAACTTCATCTGAGTCACCCAACTGGAGCAAAACCATGAAAACCCTGCAACCCGATACCCTGATCCAAAACCCTCACGGCTGCCACGTGGTGTCTTCGGTGGACGTGCCGGCGGACGCCTCGAAAGTCTGGGAGGTGGTCGGCAACTTTGCTGGTTACGATGCGTTCATCCCGGCGCTGTCGCACATCGAAATGACGGGTGAAGGCGTGTCGTCCTTGCGCAAGAAAGTCTTCAAGGACGGTAACGTGGTGGTCGAGCAACTGAACTCGCGGGACGACCAGGCGCTGAGCATGACCTGGACGACGATCTACAACACCTTGGGCGTAGCAAACTTGTGGGCGGCGATGAACGTCGAGCCGCTGGGCGCGGGCAAGTCGCGGGCGACCTGGACCATTATTGCGCAGCCCGCTGCGGGCGGTGCGGAGGCGTTGCCGGGGTTCAAGGACTTTGTGCAGGGGTTTGCCGATGATGCGATGAATAATGTGTTGAAGCTGTTTGCGTAGAACACATTTTTGTCGGTGATGCGCAAGTCCCTTTCGCGGGCAAGCCTCGCGCCTACAGGTTACTCGATAGCCTGTAGGCGCGAGGCTTGCCCGCGAACAACGATAACGCGGTCCGACAAACCTGAATCAGATTTTGAAGCTGTCGACCAACTGCTTCAACCGATTGGCCTGCAGCGACAACGCATCACAATCCTTCAATGTTTCATTGAGGTTGGCGACGCTCTGCTGGTTCAGCAGGTTGATCTGGTTGACGTCAACGTTGAGGGTTTCCACCACGGCAGTCTGCTCTTCGGTCGCCGCAGCTACCGATTGGTTCATGCCGTCGATTTCGCCGATGCGCTTGGTCACACTGACCAGACGCAAACCGGCCTGGTTCGCCACTTCAACCGTCTCTTCACTGGAGACCTGGCTGGCGTTCATGGTGGTCACCGCTTCGCGCGAACCGATCTGCAACGAAGTGATCATTTTATGGATCTCTTCAGCCGACTCCTGGGTGCGATGCGCAAGGTTACGCACCTCGTCCGCTACCACCGCAAAACCACGACCGGCTTCACCGGCGCGCGCCGCTTCGATGGCCGCGTTGAGTGCGAGCAAGTTGGTCTGCTGGGAGATGCCTTTGATGACGTCGAGAATGTGCCCGATGTTGTCGGTGCTGGCATTCAGAGTTTCGATCTGGGTGCAGGACAAGCTGATTTTTTGCGACAGCTCGGTCATCGCCAGAATGGTTTTTTCCACCACTTGGCGACCGTCGTCCGCCTGCTCGCTCGCGCCACTGGCGTGCTGCGAAGCGTCGGCGGCGTTACGCGCAATTTCCTGAGTTGCGGCGCCCAGTTCGTTGATCGCTGCGGCCACGCTGTTGGTGCGTGCGCTCTGCTCGTCGGAGCCGATGATCGAGGCGTTGGACGAGGCCATAACGCGTTGCGACAGGTCGTGAACCTGGCGAGTCGCCGAAGACACTTCGGAAATCGATGCGTGAATACGTTCGACGAACTGGTTGAACGCGCCGCCCAATTCGCCGAATTCGTCTTTGCTTTCTACCGACAGACGACGGGTGAGGTCGCCTTCGCCCTGGGCAATGTCTTTCATCGCGCGGCCCATGGTGGTCAGCGGACGCATCAGCACAGCGATCAGCAGGCTCAGCAGCACTGCAATGGCGCTCACGGCGATAAACATCGCGATGAGGGCCGAGGTGCGGAATTGGCTCAACGGGGCGTAGGCTTTGTCCTTATCGATCGACAGACCGATGTACCACTCGGCATTCGGCAAACCGCTGACCGGGGTGAACGAGAGGATGCGATCTTCGTTGTTGAGGGTGACTTCCTGATTGCCCTTCTCGATGCGCACGCCGGAGTTCGGGTAAACATCTTTGAGGTTCTTCATCACCTGATCTTTGTCCGGGCTGACGATCACTTGGCCATCACCGCTGACCAGGAATGCGTGACCGATGCCACCGAAGTCGACCGAGTTGATGATTTTCACCAAGGTCTCGAGGCTCAGGTCGCCACCGACAACGCCAAGCAGTTCGCCGTTCTTTTTCACCGGCATGGCGATCGTTACGACCAGACCACCGACCGCCGCCATGTATGGCGGGGTCAGCATGGTTTTGTCGGCCGTCACGGCTTGTTTGTACCAGGGGCGCTGACGTGGATCGTAGCCATCGGGCATTTTCGCGTCAGGGCGCTGGGTGAATACACCGTTGGCCTGGCCGACGTAAGTGAACTGGAAGTTCGAGGTGAAGGCCGGTTGATCCACCAGCCCTGGCAGATCGGCATTGGCGCCTTGGTGGGCGACGTTCTGCGCGAGGTTTTCCAGAACCAACACGCGGCCACTCATCCAGTTCTGCACGCTGCTGGCGGTCAAGTCGCCTGCTTGCTGAACGGAGGATTCGAGGTTTTGGCGAATGGTGTTTCGCTGCAGATAGTCGTTGTACAAAGTGAACAATGCGAAGGCCAGCACCACGACGCCAGAAGCGGCCAGCAGGATTTTATGGCTGAACTTTAAATTCATTTCATGGGGCTTCTATGCAAAAGATGGGGATGCGTCCGGGTTGCAACATTCCATGTAACAGCGCTGGCGGCTTTCTGAGGTCGCTCAACTTGGTGCACGCATGTCTCACCAGTCTTTCGGCACGAGTAGGAGAAATCTTAGGGGCTTGTGTGAAATGACTGTAATTACCGACTGATTCCGGCTGAACGGTGTACCAGAGCGGCTGCTTATGATTCAGATCGGATTGTTGCGGGGAGATTTTTGGTGGCCTTGAAACGACAAAACCCCTGTCTGCTTTCGCAGACAGGGGTTTCGGAATTCAATCTTGACGATGACCTACTCTCACATGGGGAAACCCCACACTACCATCGGCGATGCATCGTTTCACTGCTGAGTTCGGGATGGGATCAGGTGGTTCCAATGCTCTATGGTCGTCAAGAAATTCTGTGACCAGCCCGTTACCGAAGTAACGTGCCAGCAAAAAATGGTGACTTCTACTAAAACAAAACCCCTACCTGCATACGCAGATAGGGGTTTCGGAATTTAATCTTGACGATGACCTACTCTCACATGGGGAAACCCCACACTACCATCGGCGATGCATCGTTTCACTACTGAGTTCGGGATGGGATCAGGTGGTTCCAAGGCTCTATGGTCGTCAAGAAATTCGGG
>NZ_MKGS01000209.1:0-21316 GCF_002836905.1 Pseudomonas sp. 43NM1
CCCTTGAACGCGAGGGTCAGCAGCAACGTGCCGAAGGCCCACGCCAGCAAGTAGCGCACGACCGGGAAACCGTACCAGAGCATGCTCGCCACGGTTTTCGGGTCTTCGCGTACGTATTGGAAGACCAGGCCGTTGAGGCGCTGGTGGAACTCGCGGTAGAAGTCCATTTCCATCAGGCCGAGGAACAACGCGATGCTCGACGCCAGGGTCAGCCAGAAACGGAAGAACCCGCGAGCCGCCATTGCGCGGACGCTGAACAAGGCCAGCAGCAGCGGAATGCTCAGGTAGACCACCAGGCGCAGGTCGAAACGCAGGCCGTTGGCGAAGGCTTCGACGAAGGTCGAAGCGGGTGTATCGAGGATCATCGCGCGGTTGTAAACCAGCAGCGCGAGGCGCAGCAGGCTGAACATGACCATCATGACCAGGGCACACAGGAGCGTGTAGGCCAGATGCGATTTGACGGTCGGTTGCAGCAGGCGACTAGAAGCTCGCTGCTGATTCAGGGCGTCCGGGTTTGCCATGTCGTTTTAGGACCCATTGGAAGTTTAAGTTGCAAAAAATACAGCTGCGCCCTGCCCTCTGTTGGCCACTACCTGGCCCCGGGGCTCGCGCGGTGCGCAAATGTTGCACGATCACTGACGCCATTGCCATTGATTACTGTTCGGCAAATTGACGCGGGCGAATTGTCTTGGAGGCATTGTGAAAATTTCGTACAACGCATATCTGGAAACACAATAAAGAATGGGCTGCGCGGTGTCTGTTGATGGGCAACGTCTGTGGGGTTGGGGTTGGGCTTGCTCGCGATAGCGGTGTATTAGCCGAGATCTTTATCGAGTAATACACCGTGATCGCGAGCAAGCTCGCTCCTGCAGGGTTTTGGTTTGTTCAGTCGGAATAAAAACGCCCCGATTGTGTCGGGGCGTTTTTTGAAGAACGGCGCGGTTATTTCTCGGCGCGTTCTTTCAGGGCTTTCAGGGTATTGAACGGGGCATCGACCACGAACTTGTTGGCGACCATCGACGGCACGCTGCCGCCCGGATTGGTGTGCACCTGATACGTCACTTCGACTTGATCGCCTTTTGGCACGAACTTCCAGAAGCCGTCGACTTCCTGGACGCGGACGAAACCTTTTTCGTCAGGAATGTACTTCGGCGCGCCTTCAAGTTTGCGGGTCAGGCTGCCGTCAGCGCCTTCAACGGTGGTGACGTGCAATACCGAATCACGCGGGGTGACCGGCCACGGCGTATTGAATTGGGTGTAGGTCCAGCTCTGATCGCCTTCGTGCTTGAGCAACTTCTGCGCCTTGCATTCGTGAATCCACGAACAGGCGCCCGCTACGTCTTCCTGCAACGCGCGCAACTTGGCGATGGTGGTCTTCATCAAAGTCACGCCCTGATAGGCCTTGAAATCGGAACCCGCCACCTCACTCAGGGAAACCTTGATGCCGTCCTGGTCTTTCGCGACTTTCCAGTCTTCAGCCTGCGCAGCCGAAGTGGCCAGCGCTACCGTCAAACCACACAGCACAGCTATACGATGCAGCGAACCCATAGTGTTATTCCTTATTGTTGAAGTTCCATTCTTGAACACATCACGCGGCGGTCATTTGCTCCCACCAGCCGAGCAGGCGGATCGCTTCTTCGCTGCTGCTGCCGCAAACCTCAGCGTCGGCCGAGAAAGCCGAGCACACCGCCGGGCGTTCAGCCTGGCCGAAAATGTTGCACAGGTTTTCGACAGACAGTTGCACGCAACGTTCTCCCGCAGGTTTGCCTTGCGGCATTCCGGGAATCGGTGAACTGATGGAAGGGGCAATGCAACAGGCGCCACAGCCTTCGCGGCATTTCATGACGACAACAACCTCGCAACGGGTGATGTGTAAAAGGGACGGGACACAGAGTAACCGCTAAAACGACTGTTTCAAATTGCTACACGCACCGTTTGTGCACCCAAGCGAATGTGACCGAGCAGTCTCCGACGAAGTGTCTGGTCTGCGGCTTGGCGGTGGCGATGATTAACGCTTGAACTCGAATTCGAGTGCCGCGCCATCCACGTCCCGGCGCTCTTCGTTGCGCAATTGCAGCTGCATTTCATTGCTGATCAAACGGCCATTGAGCTGGAAGTCACTGGACTTGTCGCCAAACATTTGCGGCAGCACACCGTCATGTTTCGGCAACGGCACAGTGCCGGCGGGCTTGAGGTCTTCGACCAAGTGTTGCGGCAGGCTCAGGTCGAGATCGGCGGGCGGCAACTTGGTGGTCTTGACCACTTCACGCGCAGATTTGGACTTGGAAGCAATCGGCGCACGCTTTTTCACCGGCGCGGCTTTCTTCTTGGCTGGGGCGGCTTTTTTCGCCACGACAGGTTTCTTTGGCGCTTCCTGCGTGCTGCTGGCGGCGGGCTTATCCTGCACGGCAGCCGCCGTCGCAGCCAGCGGAACCGCAGTCGTCACGAGGAAAATCGACAGCCAGGCAACAGAAAAAATCGTTTTCATGGACCCAACGGCACTAACGGCAGAGGGCCATATGCTCGCTCGTTGAGCGCCACATGACAAGCGCGGACAGCTATTGAGCTGTCCGTTTGATCAAAAACCGCTGGCCGTTTCCTGACACAGTTGCGTTGCGAGCAGGCCCAAAGTCATCAATGCACGCTCGGCCTCGCGGTTCCACGCGGTGCCGCAATTGAGGCGGATGCAGTGATTGAATTGCTCGGTGTTACTGAAGATCAGCCCCGGTGCAATGCTGATGCCTTGTTGCAAGGCACGCACGTGCAGTTCCTGAGTATTGACCCGCCCCGGCAGGCTCACCCACAAAATAAAGCCACCGGTAGGTCGGCTCATTTGCGTGCCTTCAGGGAAGTATTGCTGCACCGCCAATTGGAACGCGCTGAGGTTTTTCCGGTATTCCTGGCGGATGTAGCGCAAATGCCGGTCGTATCCACCGTTCTCCAGGTACGCGGCGATGCCCATTTGCGTGACGCTGCACGCCGAATGGGTGCTGAAGGTCTGCAAACGCTGGATCTCTTGCTGGTACTTGCCGGCAATCATCCAGCCGATGCGCACGCCCGGCGACAGGGTTTTCGAGAAGCTTGAGCAATAGATCACCCGATCCAGCCGGTCGTAAGCCTTGAGCGCTTTGGTGCGGCCCTGCTCGAACATCAGTTCGCCGTAGATATCGTCTTCAACGATCTGGATATCGAAGTCCGACGCCAGCCGCAGCAATTGTTTCTGGCGTTCCTCGGGCATGGTTCCGCCCAGTGGATTGCTCAGGCGCGTGGTCAGCACCAGCGCTTTGATCGACCATTGATTGGCCGCCAGTTGCAAGGCTTCCAGGCTCATGCCGGTGGCGGGATCGCTGGGGATTTCGATGACTTTGAGGCCGAGCAGGTCGGCCAGTTGCAGCAAACCGTAATAAGTCGGCGACTCGGCAGCGATCAAATCGCCAGGCCGGGTCAGCACGCGCAATGACATCTGCAAGGCATCGACGCAGCCGTGGGTGATCACCACTTCCGACGGATCGACCACCACGCCAGCGTCGCGCATGCGAATCGCCACTTGCCGACGCAGCGGCTCAAAACCGGGGCTGAACATGTAACTGAAGGCGCGCGGGCTATGGAATCGAGTGACTTTGGCCAACTGCTGATGCAGCGCGCGGACCGGCAGGTAATCGACACTCGGCACCGCCGCGCCCAGCGGAAACACGCCTTCGCGGCGCGATTCGACCAGCACTTGTTGAATGATGCTGCTGCGCGTGACCAGCCCAGGACGTTCGACCCGCGCGATGTCCGGGGTCGGCGCGGTCAGGGCCGGCGTCTGGTGAACGTAGTAACCGGATTGCGGCCGGGCGCGGATCAGGCCCTGATCTTCGAGGTTGGCGTACGCCTGCAACACCGTCGCGTGGCTGACGTTGAGCTGCGAACTCATCTTGCGCACCGAAGGCACGCGCTCCCCCGGTTGATAGACACCACGGCGGATGTCCTCGGCCAGTTGCTGAGCAATACGTTGGTAGAGCAGGAGATTGGTCATGACGCAGCACTCGATTTCACGGGCATTTTATTCTTGTGCGAAACAATACCGGAACAGTTTAGAAGTGTACGGGGACAGTTGCCACAATAGACGACGGTACAGTGCAGTGTCAGCAAAATCTGTACTGCTTTGCGAAGCGATTCACAGGCATAAAAAAACCCGGCGTGGTGCCGGGTTTCATTGGATATTGCCTCAGCGGGCAGCGCCGAGCTGGCCTTTTTCGTCGGAGAAGACAATTTCCACTCGACGATTCTGCGCACGACCCCGTTCGGAGGCGTTCGCGTCTACCGGGTATTCATCGCCATAACCTTCGACCTGAATGCGTTTGTCGTCGATGCCCAGGTCCATCAACACATCAGCCACCGACTGCGCACGGTCGCGCGACAGTTTGAGGTTTTCCTGCTTGCCGCCGGTGCTGTCGGTGTAGCCCTCGATGCGCACCACGCGTTTCGGGTTGAGCTGCAGGAACTGCACAATCTTCAACATCACGCGGTTGGCCGAACTCTTCAACTCCGCTTCGCCGGTATCGAACAGCACGTCGCCCAGCGTCATCACCAGACCGCGTTCGGTCTGGGTAGTCGCCAGCGCGACGATCTGTTCTTCGAGCCATTTGCCCTGTTGCTGCACGCTGAGCAGTTTGGACTCGCGCAACGCCAGTTGCAGGCGTTGGCGCTCCAGTTCGAGCTTGGCGGCTTGTTCTTCGTTGAGCACCTGATTGGTGTGCTCGCGGGCGATTTCGCTGTAGCGCCGACTCAGGTAGGCGTAATGCACCACATCCGAACCGCTGCCCCAATAGCTGGACAGACGATCGGCGCGGGCCAGGGATTCGCCGGCGCGGATCACGTCTTTCGGCGCGATGCGCAGCACGTTCGAGTCTTCCTTGACCTTCTGGAAATCGACGCTCGCCTCTTGAATGGCCGACTCGCTGTGTTGCCCGGCGCAGCCGTACAGGCTGACGCAACCGACGATGATCAGGCCGCCGATGGCGGTTTTTCCGATGACGAGGCTCATTTGGCATCTCCCAGTTGCTTGCGCAGGCGAGTGATGCGGGTATTGAGGACGTTCAACTGCTCCTGGCTCTTGAGGGTCAGGACCCGGGCTTCGGCGAGGCGCGCATCCAGTTCGGCCTGTTCGGCGCGCATGCGGGCGTGCTTGTAGGACTGGTCGGTCATGTCACCTTGAGCGCGGGCAAATTTGTCTTCGGCCAGTTTCATCTCCGGCACGTCTTCGGCGGTGGCGCCAACGGCCTTGGCTTGTACCAGTGCCTGCTCGGTCAGGCGAATCTGTTCATTCGGCGCCGGATCGGCTGCACAACCCGCCAGAGCCAGAACGGCCAGGGCAGCGAAAAGAGGTCGAATACTCACTAAAAATCCCTACTTTTTTTGGGGTACTGGCGGGGTGCTCGGGGGTTGCTGCTGTTGCTGCGCTTTCCAACGCTCGATATTGCGTTGCAGCGCGGTCTCCGCCAGACCGGACGCGGGCAATTCTGTCATCTTTTTCGCCAGCTGTCCGCGCAACCACGGATCGTTGCAAGCCGAGTTATGCGAAACCGCGAGGTACAGGCCCGGGCGATCGACGGGCTGCTCAAACGCCAGCAAGTCGTTGCCCATGCCCAATGCCTGCGCGGCCGCCATCCCCGAGTAGCGCCCGGCGAGGACAAATTCCACCTCGCCAAGGAGCAATTTCTGAAAGGCCTGGGTAAGGTTTGGAGTACGAGTGAGGGTCAATTGCTGCTCGGCGAAAGTGCCGAATCCGCCGGTCATTCGAGACTTTTCCGACATCGCGCCGGGGTGTCCCTGCAAGTCTTTGGCTTCGCTGTAGACCAGCGTCGAGCCTTTGCGCGTCCACACCAGGTAGTCGTTTTCCAACAGCGGCGGATGGATGTAGTCCAGGCTTTCCAGTTCGCTGAGGGTCAGCGGTGCGTCGATGAGCATGTCCATGCGCCCACTGCGCACCTCGTCCAACGCCTGCGAGCGTTTGCCGGCGTAGAGCAGGTCAACCTTGATGCCCAGCTCCGCCGCCACTTGCTGCAGCAAATCGGCATTGGCGCCGATCAGTTTTTTCGGATTCTGCGGGTCTTGCCACAGGTACGGCGGTGCGTCCGGGCTGCCGGTGACGACGAGGCGCTCGCACTTGCCGGCCGCGCTCGCGAACGCTGGCGCCAGCGTCAGGCCCAGCAATAAAGACCAGCCATACAGGCGGCGCAGATCCATGGCGAAGCTCTCCCACTCAAATCCGAATCAAAAAAAAAGCCCGACCATAAGGTCGGGCTCTTTATAAGTGAAGCCGCTGGATTAGACCAGCTTCTCCAGCTCGGGGATTGCTTCGAACAGGTCAGCGACCAGGCCGTAATCGGCCACCTGGAAGATCGGCGCTTCTTCGTCCTTGTTGATCGCAACGATCACTTTGGAGTCTTTCATGCCGGCCAGGTGCTGGATCGCGCCGGAGATACCGACCGCGATGTACAGCTGTGGCGCAACGATTTTGCCGGTCTGGCCGACCTGCATATCGTTGGGTACAAAACCTGCGTCGACTGCCGCGCGGGAAGCGCCAACAGCAGCGCCCAGCTTGTCGGCCAGAGCGTACAGGTGTTTGAAGTTGTCGCCGTTCTGCATGCCGCGACCGCCGGAAACGACGATTTTGGCAGCGGTCAGTTCCGGACGATCGGACTTGGCCAGTTCTTCGCCAACGAAGCTCGAGATCGCAGCATCGTGAGCAGCGCCCACGGCTTCAACAGCCGCCGAACCACCTTCAGCGGCAACCGGGTCGAAACCGGTGGCGCGCACGGTGATCACTTTGATCGCAGCGCTCGATTGCACGGTAGCGATGGCGTTACCGGCGTAGATCGGGCGCTTGAAGGTGTCAGCGCTTTCGACCGAGATGATCTCGGAGATCTGGTCAACATCCAGCTGAGCGGCAACGCGCGGCAGGATGTTTTTGCCGTTGGAAGTCGCGGCAGCCAAAATGTGGCTGTAGGCCGAAGCCAGCTCAGCTACCAGTGGAGCAACGTTTTCCGGCAGCTGATGCGCGTAAGCGGCATTGTCAGCGTTCAGGACTTTGCTCACGCCAGCGATTTTCGCAGCGGCTTCAGCCACGGCGCCAGCGCCCTGACCGGCTACCAGCACGTGGATGTCGCCGCCGATTTTGGCAGCAGCAGCCACGGTGTTCAGCGTGGCCGGAGCCAGCACTTTGTTGTCGTGTTCAGCAATAACCAAGATAGTCATTTAGATTACCTTCGCTTCGTTCTTGAGTTTTTCAACCAGTTCAGCCACCGACTTGACCTTGATACCCGCGCTGCGTGCAGCAGGCGCTTCGACTTTCACGGTCTTGTTGGTGGAGGCGGTGGAAACGCCCAAAGCGTCCGGAGTCAGCACTTCGAGAGGCTTCTTCTTGGCTTTCATGATGTTTGGCAGGGACGCATAACGCGGCTCGTTCAAACGCAGGTCGGTGGTGACGATGGCCGGCAGCTTCAGGGAAACTGTCTGCGCGCCGCCGTCGATTTCGCGAGTTACGGCAACGCTGTCGCCCGACACTTCGACTTTCGAAGCGAAGGTGCCTTGGCCGTAGCCGCTCAATGCAGCGAGCATCTGGCCAGTCTGGTTGTTGTCGCTGTCGATCGCTTGTTTGCCAAGGATCACCAGCTGTGGCTGTTCCTTGTCGACAACGGCTTTCAACAGTTTGGCAACGGCCAGGGAAGTCAGATCTTCAGCGGATTCGACGAGGATGGCGCGGTCGGCACCCAGAGCCAGCGCGGTGCGCAGTTGCTCTTGAGCGGTGGACGGGCCGATGGAGACGACGACGATTTCAGTCGCAACACCTTTCTCTTTCAGGCGTACGGCTTCTTCCACTGCGATTTCGCAGAACGGGTTCATCGACATCTTCACGTTGGCGAGGTCGACGCCGGAATTGTCCGCCTTGACGCGAACCTTGACGTTGTAATCAACAACGCGTTTGACAGCTACAAGAACCTTCATGGATTCCTCGTTACTCTCCGGTGAAAAGAAAGTCGCCTAGGCGAACCTGGCGGTTGATGCTCGTGGGCGCAAGGGCACCTCTAAAAACGCTGGCATCCGAACGGGGTGACACGGCTCGCGTTGTTAATGACCGTTCGTCAGTGGTGACTGACGAGTCATTCAATCTCGCGGCGTGTAAACTGCGCGCCAAATCATCGTTGCGCATCACCTTGTACTGCCATCGCCCTGTCTTTAGAGGTGCTCTTGAAGCCAACAGTCAGCCTACGGCGAGCGCAAAACCGCCCGTATCTTGACCGGAACGCCTATTCCGGTCAATACGGCAAAATGGCCAGTCATAAGCCGCGTGACTTTGATTTCTCTGGCTTCGAGCCGATTCAAACAAACGTTTGTATTGGACGCTAGGAGTGGTGTAGATATAATGCGCCACCTAGAGAGAAAGGTGGTTCATCGATTGTCCTTTTCCAGCCTTGCGCCGGAGTTCCTGGATACGACGCCAAACCTCCAATTAGAAAAAAAACTGTTGAGCCTTGAGTAGGAGATAGCCTGTGGAACGCGAATACATGGAATTCGACGTGGTCATCGTCGGTGCCGGCCCCGCTGGTCTTTCCGCCGCCTGCCGCTTGAAGCAGAAGGCCGCCGAAGCCGGTAAGGAAATCAGCGTCTGCGTGGTCGAAAAAGGCTCCGAGGTCGGTGCTCACATCCTGTCTGGTGCGGTGTTCGAACCGCGCGCCCTGAACGAATTGTTCCCGGACTGGAAAGAACTCGGCGCACCGCTGAACACGCCAGTCACCCGCGACGACATCTTCGTTCTCAAGAACGCCGATAGCGCGCAGAAAATCCCCGACCTCTTTGTGCCCAAGACCATGCACAACGAAGGCAACTACATCATCTCCCTGGGCAACCTGTGCCGCTGGCTCGCTCAGCAGGCCGAGAACCTCGGCGTGGAAATCTACCCAGGCTTCGCTGCCCAGGAAGCCCTGTTCGACGAGAACGGCGTGGTTCGCGGGATCATCACTGGCGACCTCGGCGTTGACCGCGAGGGGCATCCGAAAGAAGGCCTGTACACCCCGGGCATGGAACTGCGTGGCAAGTACACGTTGTTCGCCGAGGGTTGCCGTGGCCACATCGGCAAGCAGCTGATCAAGCGCTTCAACCTCGACAGCGACGCCGACGCCCAGCACTACGGCATCGGCCTGAAAGAAATCTGGGAAATCGATCCGGCCAAGCATCAGCCAGGCCTGGTGGTGCACACCGCCGGCTGGCCGCTGGACATCATGGGTTCCGAGAACACCGGTGGCTCCTTCCTTTATCACCTGGAAAACAATCAGGTGGTCGTCGGCCTGATCGTCGATCTTTCCTACAGCAACACTTACCTGTCGCCGTTCGACGAATTCCAGCGCCTCAAGCATCACCCGGTGCTCAAGCAATATCTGGAAGGTGGCAAGCGCATCAGCTACGGCGCTCGCGCAATCTGCAAAGGCGGCCTGAATTCGCTGCCGAAAATGGTCTTCAAGGGCGGCGCGCTGATCGGTTGCGATCTGGGCACGCTGAACTTTGCCAAGATCAAGGGCAGCCACACCGCGATGAAGTCCGGCATGCTCGCCGCTGAATCGGTCGCCGAAGCGCTGTTCGCCGAGAAGGATGGCACCGAAGAGCTGACCGCTTACGTCGACGCGTTCAAGAAGAGCTGGCTCTACGACGAACTGTTCGCCAGCCGCAACTTCGGCCCGGCGATCCACAAGTTCGGCGCGATTGTCGGCGGTGGTTTCAACTGGCTCGACCAGAACATCTTCGGCGGCAAACTGCCGTTCACCTTGCACGACAACAAGCCGGATTACGCGTGCCTCAAGCTTGCCGCCGACTGCAAGAAGATCGACTACCCGAAACCGGACGGCAAACTCAGCTTCGACAAACTCAGCTCGGTGTTCATCTCCGGTACCAACCATGAAGAAGAACAACCTTGCCACTTGAAGCTGACCGACCCGAGCATCCCGATCAGCAAGAACCTGCCGCTGTACGATGAGCCCGCCCAGCGTTACTGCCCGGCCGGCGTGTACGAAGTGGTGACCAAGGAAGACGGCGAGAAGCGCTTCCAGATCAACGCCCAGAACTGTGTTCACTGCAAGACCTGCGACATCAAGGACCCTGCACAGAACATCACTTGGGTAGCACCGGAAGGCTCCGGCGGCCCGACTTACCCGAACATGTAAGCGCGACGCCTGAACATCAAGGCTCCCGGAATGGGGGCCTTTTTGTTGTGTGCGATTCACTCCACACCGCAATCCCCCTGTAGGAGTGAGCCTGCTCGCGATAGCAATCCATCATTCAATATCAATGCAGGCTGACCCACCGCGATCGCGAGCAGGCTCACTCCTACAGGGTTAACGATCCATCAGGCAGCGCGCTCATCGCCGGGGCTGCGCTCGAAGTAGCGCTTATATTCGCGACTGAATTGCGACGTACTCTGATACCCGACCCGATGCGCAACCTGCGCCACGCCCAAGCCCTCCGACAGCAATAACTGCTGCGCTTTCAGCAAGCGCAATCGCTTCAGATACTGCACCGGCGACAACAACGTGCTGCGCTTGAAATGCTCGTGAAACGTCGACGCACTCATGTTCGCGCAGCTGGCCAGCGTCTCGACATTCAACGGCTCGGTGAAATGCCCGTGCAAATGGTGGAGCGACGCCGCGATCCGCGCGAACTGACCCTGCTGCTCCACCAGCGCCCGCAACACATCGGCCTGCGGACCGCGCAACGCGACGAACAACAACTCACGCAGCCGCGCCTGGCCCATGATCCGGGATTCCAGAGGATCGTGCAGGCAGCGCAACAACCGCTCCGCGCAACCGCGCATCTCATCATCGAGCACCGCCGAGGTCATCGACTCCAGCGTCTGCACCGCAATATTGCGCCCCGGCAGCAAGCCCATCGCCAGCACCAATTCGCCGAGCAGCACGCGGTCAATCGCGATTGAAAGGCCCAGCATCGGCCCTTCGGCGGCGGCAAAGGTTTCGCACTCGAACGGCACCGGCAACGCCTGAATCAGGTAATGCCCGGCGCCATATTCGAGCGTGCGCGGGCCCAGATAGGCCAATTTGCTGCCCTGAACGATGATCACCAGGCTCGGCTCGTAGATTTGCGGGCCACGCGCGACGTCGCGACTGGCGCGCAATACCTGCACGCCAGGCAATAACGTCGGCGCGAAGCCGTCGCGAGTGGTCAGCGGCTGCAGCAGTGAAACCAACGTGGCGTTGGCGTCGAGATGGCGGGTCAACAGCATGGGCAAGTCTTCACACAAAAGTTGCAGAATTCGGGATGAAAGCATCATCGCAGGTCTGTCGCGTTATGCGACCAATCAAAGGCGCATGCCGGAGGATTAGGCATGACACCCGGAGGAATCGTCATGGCTGATAACCGCCTCGCCCCGCAAAATGGCACGCCTCAACTGTCACTGCTTTTGCGAGGTTTTGCATGTACACCGCTATCGGATACGCCGCCCAGTCGGCTACCACTCCCCTCGCCCCGGTCAAATTCGAACGCCGCAGCCCTCGGGCCGACGACGTTGCCATCGACATTCTGTACTGCGGCGTCTGCCACTCCGACATTCACCAGGCGCGCAACGAGTGGGGCATTGCCGTTTACCCGCTGATGCCCGGCCACGAGATCGTAGGCAAAGTTACCGCCGTCGGTGCGAACGTGAGCAAACACAAAATCGGCGATCTGGTTGGCGTCGGTTGCATGGTCGATTCCTGCCGCAGCTGCGAAGCCTGCCAGGCTGATCTCGAGCAATACTGCCTCGAAGGTCCGACCATGACTTACGCCACGCCGGACCGCGTCGATGGCAGCAACACCATGGGCGGTTACTCCGACAGCATCGTCGTCAGCGAGCATTTCGTGGTGCGCATCCCGGAAAAACTCGACCTGGCCAGCGCCGCGCCGATCCTCTGCGCCGGCATCACCACCTACTCGCCGCTCAAGCACTACGGCGTCAAGGCTGGCGACAAAGTCGGGATCCTCGGCATGGGCGGCCTCGGCCACATGGGCATCAAGTTCGCCAAAGCGATGGGCGCCGAAGTCACCCTGTTCACCCGTTCGGCGAGCAAGGCTGAGGAAGGTCGTCGCCAGGGCGCGGACCACGTCATCGTGTCCACCGATGCTGAACAGATGAAGGCTGCTGCCGGACATTTCGACTTCCTGCTGGACACCATTCCGGTGCAGCACGACCTCAATCCGTACCTCGATACCCTGCGTTTCGACGGTGTGCACATTCTGGTTGGCTTGATCGAACCGGTTGATCCACCGGTACACGCCGGCAAGCTGGTGATGAGCCGCCGCGTCCTCGCCGGTTCGTTGATCGGTGGCGTCGCCGAAACCCAGGAAGTGTTGGATTTCTGCGCCGAACACGGCATCACTTGCGACATCGAAATGCTCGACATCCATCAGATCAACGAAGCGTTCACCCGCATGATTGCCGGTGACGTGAAGTACCGCTTCGTGATCGACATGGCGACACTCAAGGTCTGATCAAACTTTAGCGCCTCAGACTTTCAAACCAAGCTCCGCTGATAGCCGAGCTGTGACCCCTTTGATCAGGGGAATCAGCTCGGCCATTTTTTCCAGCGGCATGTACGGCACAGTGCTGGCGATGCTGATCCCGGCAACAATGCGCTTGCTGGCATCACGAATCGGCGCCGCGACACAGCGGATCGACGGCTCGTTGTCCTCCAGGTCGAACGCGTAACCGCCCGCCACATACTCGACCATGCGCTGCTGAAACTGCTCCCAGGATTGCTCGGGGTGCAGCGGCCAGAACTGATTTTTCCCACCCGCCGGCAGGCTCACTTCGTACAGACGTTTCCAGTCTTGCTGCGAATCATCGAGCATCAACGCCTTGCCGATCCCGGTCCGCGCCAACGGCATGCGATGGCCAACCCGCGAACGCATTTCCGGGCCATTGCGCCCCGGATTCTTGTGCAGGTACAGCACCTCGTCGCCCTCGCGAATCGCCAGGTGCACGGTGTCGCCAGTCAACGCCGACAACTCATCCAGATACGGCCCGGCCAACGTCACCAGCGGCAATTCCTCGCGCGCCTGGAAACCCAGTTCGATCAACTTCGGCCCCAGCAGATAACCGATTTGCGGCACTACCCGCAGGTAGCGTTCGTCCACCAGGCAACTGGCGAGGCGATGCGTGGTGCTGCGTGTGGTGCCGATCAGCCGGGCAATTTCCTTGAGATCGCGCGCGCCACTGGCCACGGCCTGGACCACACCCAGACCACGAAGCAGAGTCTGGGTGCCGGTCGGCGCGGCGTCCTTGGCGATTTTTGGGGCGTCTTCCTGCATATCCAGCCTTTACCGTTGAGCGAGGGAACGGGCGGCATTATGGTCGCCCGATGGCGGCGACTACAACTCGATACGCTCGACCTTGCCCACCAGCAGCACGTAGGAAAGTGCACCGATCAATGCGAGCACCGCGATGTAGGTGATCGCCGGGGCAAACGAGTCCCCGGTCGCAAGGAACCCGATGACAATCGGCGTGGTGATCGCCGACAGGTTGCCGATGAAGTTGAACACCCCGCCGGTCAAGCCGAGCAAGCGCGCCGGGGCCAATGTCGAGACCAGCGACCAAGTGATCGAAGCCAGGCCGTTACCGAAGAACGCCAACGCGAGGAAGGCAATCACCAGCGGCGTCGATTCGACGAAGTTGGCGCCGATGATCGAGGTCGAAATCAGCAGCCCGCCAATGATCGGCAACTTGCGCGCAAACCCGACGCTGTAGCCGCGACGAATCAAAAAGTCGGAAAAGAACCCGGAACACAGCACACCGACAAACGCCGCGAGAAACGGCAACGAGGCCAGCAGGCCGGACTTGATGAAGTCCATGCCGCGGTATTTCACCAGGTAGGTCGGGAACCATGTGAGGAAAAACCACAACGTCGAGTTGAGGCAAAACTGGCCGAGGTAAATGCCCCAGAGTTTGCGTTTGCTGAGGACGATGCCGAGGTCGATCCAGCTGAATTTTGCCTTGGCTTTTGCGGTGTCAGCCTGGATGTCGACCAAGCCGCCGCCCTCGCGGATCAAGTCGATTTCGGCGTCGTTGGCGCCTTTGAAATCCCGCGGTTCGCGATACACCGCGTACCAGATCACCGCCCAGATAATGCCGACCACGCCGGTGCTGACGAACACCATGTGCCAGCCGAATTCATGCTGTAACCAAGCCAGTACCGGCGTCAGGAACGCCAGCCCGACAAACTGCCCGGAGGTGTAGAAACCGATGGCCGTGGCGCGCTCGCGCTCGGGAAACCAGGTGGTGACTACGCGGCTGTTGATCGGATACGCCGGGGCTTCCAGCGCGCCGACCGCCATGCGCAGCACGAACAGCGCGATGAAACTGCCGGCAAAACCGAGCATCACCGTGGCAATCGACCAGAGCAGCAAGGCAACGCTGTAGAGAATCCGTGGCGGCACGCGATCCACCAGCCAGCCGCCGGGGATTTGCATGGCGGCGTAGGTCCAGCCGAATGCGGAGAAGATCAGACCAACGTGAATCAGGTCGATCCCCAGTTCGCTGGTCAGCGCCGGGGCGGCAATCGACAGGTTGCTGCGGTCGAGGTAGTTGATCACCACGGTGATAAACAGCAGCACCATGATGAAAAAACGCTTGCGGCTGGGCGTCACCAACGACGCCTGCCCGGTGAGGGTTTGCGGTTGCATGAGGGATGCCTCTTCTTATGTTTATTGAGGTCAATGGGGCGCAATACCTCCTGTAGGAGCGAGGCTTGCCCGCGAAGGCGTCAGCACTAACGCCTGGGAAAGTCAGGTAGACCGAGGCGTGACCTTCGCGGGCAAGCCTCGCTCCTACAGGGGTGGTGTCGGGTCAGACAGAACTCACCATTCGGCAAAGCTGCCATCGGCATGGCGCCAGATCGGGTTGCGCCAGCGGTGGCCGACGGCTGCACGTTCGATCACGTATTCCTCGTTGATCTCGATGCCCAACCCCGGTCCGTTGGGAATCTTCACGAAGCCTTTGTCGTAGTCGAACACCCGCGGATCTTTCACGTAATCGAGCAGGTCATTGCTCTCGTTGTAGTGAATGCCCAGGCTCTGTTCCTGAATGAACGCGTTGTAGCAAACCGCGTCCAGTTGCAGGCACGCCGCCAGCGCAATCGGGCCCAACGGGCAGTGCAGCGCCAGCGCCACGTCGTAGGCTTCGGCCATGTTGGCGATCTTGCGGGTTTCGGTGATGCCGCCAGCGTGCGACGCATCGGGCTGGATGATGTCGACGTAACCTTCGCTCAGCACACGCTTGAAATCCCAGCGCGAGAACAAGCGCTCGCCCAAGGCAATCGGCGTGCTGGTCAGCGGCGCCAGTTCTTTCAGCGCTTCGTAGTTTTCGCTGAGCACCGGCTCTTCGATGAACATCAGTTTGTACGGGTCTAGCTCCTTCATCAGCACCTTGGCCATGGGTTTGTGCACCCGGCCATGGAAGTCGACGCCGATGCCGACGTTCGGCCCGACCGCGTCACGCACGGCGGCCACATTGGCCAGTGCGAGGTCGACTTTCTCGAAGGAATCGAGGAATTGCAGCTCTTCGGTGCCGTTCATTTTCACCGCAGTGAAACCACGCTCGACCGCTTCCTTGGCCGCGCGCGCAGTGTCGGCTGGGCGGTCGCCGCCAATCCACGAGTACACGCGAATCTTGTCGCGCACCTGGCCACCGAGCAGGTCGCTGACCGACACACCCAACGCCTTGCCCTTGATGTCCCACAACGCCTGATCAATGCCGGCCAGTGCACTCATGTGGATCGCGCCGCCACGGTAGAAACCGCCGCGATAAAGCACAGTCCAGATGTCTTCGATGTTGCGTGGGTCTTTGCCGATCAGGTAGTCGGACAATTCCTCGACGGCAGCCGCGACGGTGTGGGCGCGGCCTTCGACCACGGGCTCGCCCCAACCGGTCACGCCTTCGTCGGTTTCGATCTTGAGGAAGCACCAGCGCGGCGGGACGATGAAGGTCGTGAGTTTGGTGATTTTCATCTCTGCTCTCTTTTGTAAATGCAGCTTTTATTAGAGGTAGCGCGCTCGGCGCCAAAACTTCTCAGCTCAGGGCTTTCCATGCCGCAACGTAGGCCTTGGCATTGGCCGCCACTTGCTCGGCGGTCATGCCCGGTTTGAACAATCCTGATCCGAGGCCGAAGCCTTTGACCCCGGCGTCGATAAACACCTGCATGTTGTCCGGCGTGATGCCGCCAACCGGCGCCAGAATGGTCCCGGCCGGCAGCACCGCGAGCCAGGCTTTCACAACGGCCGGGCCCATTTGTTCGGCGGGGAACATCTTCAACACGTCCGCGCCTTCGGCCAACGCGGCGAAGGCTTCGGTCGGCGTCGCCACACCCGGCGACAGGAACAGCCCGGCAGCTTTCGCCGCGCGCAACACCTTGGGATCGCTGTGCGGCATGACGATCACTTGACCGCCCGCCGCTTTCACTTGCTCGACTTGCTCCGGCGTCAGCACCGTGCCCGCGCCGATCAGGCAATCGGCGGGCAATGTACTGCGCAGGATGCGGATACTTTCGTACGGCTCAGGGGAATTGAGCGGCACTTCAATGACGCGAAATCCGGCGGCATACAGGACCTCGCCGATAGCCGCCGCCTCCGCAGGGCGCACACCACGCAAAATGGCGATCAGGCCGTTTTGCGCCAGGGCTTGCTTGAGCATCTCAGACCTCCAGTCAGGTTTAACGCGATGGGGTGTTTTTGATCAGTCCGGCCGCGACCGCCAACTGCCACAAACCCCGTTCGGTGGCTTGTTCGGCGAGCGTCACGCGGGCGAACCCGCAGGCATCGAGGGCACGGCTGTAGCGAGCACAGAGTTGGGAGTTGCCAATCAGGATGATCGACGGCAGATGCACGCTGTTGCGCCGGCGCCGTTGCACGTTGGCCAGCGCCGAGAGTTCATGGCCGATCAACAGCCCGGACAGGTAATCCGCTTGCGCGGTGGCACTGAGTTCACCGGTCAGGCCCAGGCTGCGCGCGCTGAACAGGGTCGACAACGGGCCGATCTCGCCGTCCGCCGACAACGCCACTTCCACGCCGCGATCAAACGCGACGCCGTCGAACGAGGCGCCCTGTTGCTGGGTGCGCCCGAGAATGCTGTGTTCGCTGAGCACGGCAAAGATTTCGCCGGTCATGAACGTGTCGAAATGCACGATGCAGCCGTCGGCGACTTCCACCCATTTCGAGTGACTGCCCGGCAGGCCGATCAACAAGTCGTTGCCCGCCTCGCCCGGCAAGCTTTGCAACACACCGAGGACCTGGGTTTCTTCGCCGCGCATCACATTTGGCAGACGCGAACGCTGAATCACGCCCGGCACGATGTGCACATCGACACCGCGAAGACTGCGAACCGTTTGTAGGGAATTTCCGAGATTGGCGACGTTTGCCGGCGTGTCGCCGTAGGCCGCTTCACGCCAACCCTGGGCGCTGCCGACCATGCCACAGGCAATCACCGGCAAATCGGCTTGAGCGTCGAGCCAATCACCGCAAGCCTCGTCGAAGGCCAGTTCAAAACCGTCAGCGCATTGCCGACCGTTGATGATTCGCGGCGTGCGTGGCAACTGCATGATCCCGGACGACAGCGACCGCTGTTCCAGCACCTGGCCACCCGCACCGAGTTTGTAAGCACGTAATGAGGTTGTCCCCCAATCGAGCGCGATCAATTGCGCCAGCATCGCTTCACCTGTTCTGTTTATTGGCAGTGAGTGCGCTGGACTATAAACCTTCTACGGATAAAATCTCAATATGTAATTAACGCTCCCATATAGTGGGATACAGACAAAAAAATCGCAGCGCGGTGTATCTCCTCAGGAATGTGCAGATCCTCAGGAATGACCGAACGCTGCGACTGGGTAACCGTGCATCACCAACCTTGGGTAGATTCGCGCAGATTAACCCTCGGCAAACTCACGCAACACCGCGCCATCCATCCGATACCGCACCCACTCTTCCTGGGGTTGCGCACCGAGGGATTTGTAGAACTCGATCGCCGGTTTGTTCCAGTCCAGCACGCTCCACTCGAAGCGCCCGCAGTCATTGGCGCAGGCGATTTTTGCGAGGTGGCGCAGCAGGGTCTTGCCGGCGCCGCCGCCACGTTGCTCAGGGGTGATGTAGAGGTCTTCGAGGTACAGGCAATTGCTGCCGAGCCAGGTCGAGTAGCTGAAGAAAAACACCGCGAAGCCGATTGGCATGCCATCGCGCAAGCAGATCAGCCCGTGGGCGGTGGCGCCTTCGCTGAACAGGCTGCGCTGGATGTCGGCGACGCTGGCAATGACTTCGTGGCGGGCACGTTCGTAGTCGGCCAGCTCAGTGATGAAACCGAGAATTTGCGGTGCATCGCTGGGGGTCGCCGGGCGGATTTCGATCGTCATGGACGTGCCTTGTTTGCAGAGGAAAACGCCATATTAAGTCGCCGATCCAGCTGTGGCGAGGGAGCTGGCTGCCGTCAGTTGCGCAGCAGCCGTATGATGGGCGACGCCGTGGCCAGTGAAATACCACGTTGCATAAAACCGGTCGCCTTGTGCGACTCAGCGCGAGCAAGCTCGCTCGCTGTTAATGCGCTTTCAATTCCGGAAAGGATTTCATGACTGACACCGCTTTCGCCCCACTGCAAACGCTTGCCGACACGCTGCTGCCCCACGCGCTGGAACCCGGCGAGGACGGCGCGTATGACTTGTCGCACTTGCAGCGCGTGTGGCACAACGTGCGCCTTATTCAGGCGCAGGAAGGTGGCGATTTGCCGGTGATGCTCGCCGCGACGTTGCTGCATGACTGCGTGGCGGTCGAGAAGAATTCGCCGCTGCGCTCCCAGGCTTCCCGGCTGGCGGCGGAGAAAGCCAGCGCCCTGCTCACCTCGCTGGACTGGCCAGCCGCCGAGGTCAGCGCGGTCAACCATGCTATCGAAGCGCACAGCTTTTCCGCCAACATCACGCCGACCACCCTCGAAGCAAAAATCGTCCAGGATGCCGACCGCCTCGACTCACTCGGCATGCTCGGCGTGGCCAGAACGTTCTACACCGCCGGGCGCATGGGCAGCGCGCTGTACGACCCCTTCGACCCCGAGGCCAAGGCAAGGGACTACGACGACAAGCGCTTTTGCCTCGATCATTTCCAGACAAAACTGCTGCACCTGGCGGACGGTTTCCAGACGCCCACCGGGCAACATCTGGCGCAGCTTCGGCACCAGCGACTCAAGGGTTTCATGGAGTTGTTCAAGGAAGAAATCGGCGTTGCCTGAGGCTATTTTCAGCGCGCGCCCAACCTACCGTTCGTCGCTCATCAGGCACCAATCGAAAACCGGGGCGGACCAATATCAGGTAAGGACTCGAATAATTAGGAGACGACACCATGATCATGTCCAGGCTGACTACTCTCGCTCTCGCTGCTCTGCTGTCCACCGGCGCGTTCGCCGCCACCGCTACTTCCGGCACCGGCCCGACCGACCCGGTCGAGAAACCCAAGGCTCCTGCGCTGCAAACTGCGCCAGGCTTGAACACTGACGGCTCCGGCGTTGACAGCAGCATGCCACCTGCCACGGGCACCGACCCGCGTCTGAAAGGCAACGATACTGGCCGCCAGGGCGGAGCAGGCATGCCGGAGACCGGTGCATCCGATAATGCCGGCACCGGCACCAGCTCGAAAACCACCACCGGTGGTTCGGGCTCGGAAGGTGCCGGCAAATAGTTCGCCGACGCGAGCGCCGCAACACCTGATTCACATCCACACCCTGTTTTATAGCCACACCCTATCCACATCCATGAAGAGGTATCCATGAACGTTGATAAAAACCTGGAAAAAGAAGTATTGACCCGCCTGCTGCACGCTCACCCAAGTGGTTTGGGCAAGGAGGTTCTGGACAATTACCGGGGGGAAAAAGTCGTGGCCAGCGCCCTCGCCGCCCTGCAGGATCGCGGGCTGATCCACCACGGCCATGTCACGTGCAATGAGGCCGGCGAACATTCGCTGAACCTGCCGATCAAGTTGAGTGCTGCGGGCGTCGAGGCGGCGCGCAAGCTCGACAGCTAAATCGCTTGATCCAGAATCGCAGTCCTGCGGGGCTGCGATTTTTTTGTAGGTTCTGATGGCCCCTTCGCGGGCAAGCCTCGCTCCTACAGAGATCGTGCGACATGCGGATTGCATAACGCATAACCCCTGTAGGAGCGAGGCTTGCCCGCGAAGGCGTCAGCCCTGACACCTCGTAACTAAAGGTTTAACCCTCAGCACAGCGGGTAATTAAACCGGTCGATCACTTTCGAATACTTACCGTTGTAGCGCATCGCCGCATCACGAATAGTCGAATGCGTCATGCGTGCCATCTGGGTTTCTTCGCCCTTGTACTTGCCATCCTTGACGTCTTTGATCAGCGAACGCGACTGGCCGATGAAATCGTTGATTTCCATCATGCCGCCGCTGCAGCTCTTGCCGGACTTGGCCGACTGCTCGGTGATTTTCTTGTTCCAGCCGTCAGCGGTTTCAGCCACTTGCGTCAGGGACTTCTCGAAAGCCTCCAGAGCTTTGGCGTCGTTCGGTGCGGCGAACAACTCGCTGGCATCGGAGCTGTTGACCTTGCCGTAGTAGATCATCCCGGCGCGGTAGTACTCGGCGCTGTCCTTCGGCGCTTTTTCGAACGCTTCCTTGGTCAGTGCCTGATCACGATCGCCCAAGCCTTTGTAGAACGCCTGTTCCTTCTCCGCGACCACGGTCAGCGCCGCCAGGTAATCCTTGCTCAACGCACGCGCCTTGTCGCCGTTGTCAGCCAGGTAGCAGTTGGAGTCGGCGTAGTTGTTCAGCTCATGGCTCAACGGCGACAAGGTTTTCAGCGCAGCGGAGAAGTCTTTGGCAGCCGCATCGATTTCCACAATCGGGGTGTCGATGGCCAGCGCGGTATCGAGGTTTTTCGCCGAGCGATCAACCCAGATGTCGTTCTCGATTCGCATCGACGTCGGCGCTTCCTTGCCTTCCAGCAGCGGCATTTGCCCGGTCAGGTAGTTTTCCTGCGCTTCGGAGAACGACGTGGTCAGGCTGTTGGCCACTTCGACGTACAGATTGTACTTTTCGATTTGCAGCTGCTCGGCAGCGCTTTGGCCAGGCTCGGCACTGGCGGTCGCTTCGGGCTTTTTATCTCCGCAACCGGCAAGCAACACCGAAGCGGCGACCAGCGTCGCGGCAAACATCATCCGGAAATTCACTTTCTGTTCCATAAAAACTTCTCTTCCATAAAAAAACGCGGCGGGCCATGCATGGCTTGCCGGGGGTTACTTAGGGG